>JAPJRA010000431.1 GCA_030824835.1 Geminicoccaceae bacterium
GCCTACGGCCGTGCCTTCGCCCTGGCCGACCTGGTGCTGGCCTCGGCCGAGGATCTTGAGCTGCTGTTCGGCAGCGACCGGCCTCCGGCACTGCTCGACCATGCGGCGAATGCCGAGATCGTGCTCAAGCTGGCCGAGCCCGCCTGCCGCATCCTGGCCGGTGGCGACGAGCTGCTGGTGCGGGCCGAGCCGGTGGCGGAGGTGGTCGACACCACGGCCGCCGGCGACAGCTTCGCCGCCGGCTATCTGGCCGCACGCCTGGCCGGGGCCGACGCGCCGATCGCGGCCCGGGCGGGGCATCGGCTCGCCGGTATCGTGATCCGGTATCCGGGTGCGGTGATCCCGCGGGCGGCGATGCCGGGCTGAGGCCGGGCCGGCTTGGAGGCAGGCGGTGCTGCGCAGCTTTGCGATCGATGCCGGGGCGTTGCGGGCGCTGCCGACGGATCAAGCCGGCGGGATGGCGCCGGCAGCGGTATGGCTCGACCTCGTCGCGCCCACGCCGGAGGAGGAACGCGTCGTGGAGGACGCGCTGGGGATCGGCATCCCGACCCGCGCCGAGGCCGGGGGGCTGCAGATCTCGGACCGGCTCACGGTCCGCGACGGCGTCCTCTACATGAGCGCCCTGGTGCCGACCGGCGCCGACCCGGCCCGGCCGCTGGTGCCGGTGACCTTCGTGCGCACCGGCGAGCGGCTGATCACCGTGCGCTACAGCAGCGTCGACTCGCTGGACCCGTTCATTGCCCGTCAGACCGGCCGCGAGGCGGCGCTGGGCGGGGCCGGCGACCTGTTCGCCGGTCTGCTGGAGGCTATCGTCGATCGGATCGCCGAGCGGCTGGAGGCGGTAGGCACCGCCCTCGGCCATCTGAGCCGCGGCATCTTCCATCATCAGGCAGCACTGGCGCGGCGGACGGGCAAACACCTGCCGGTACACCGGCGCGCCCGCCGGCTGCAGGCGATCATCGAGGAGCTGGGCACGCAGCACGAGATCGCGGCCATGCTGCGCCAGTGCCTGCAGAGCCTGATCCGGCTGGCGGCGTTCTCCAACGAACATGCCGACGACGGCCTGCGCCGGCGGCTGAAGGCGATCGAGACCGACCTGCACTCGGTGGCGGACCACAACACGGCGCTCACCGCCGAGATGGAGTTCATGCTGGACGCCACGGTGGGCCTGATCGGCATCCAGCAGAACAAGGTGATCTACATTCTCTCCATCGTCGGCGTCGTGCTGACCCCGCCGGTGCTGGTGGCCAGCATCTACGGCATGAACTTTCACAACATGCCGGAGCTCGGCTGGCGCTACGGCTATGGCTGGGGCCTGGGGCTGATGCTGGTCTCGGCCATCGGCCCCTACCTCATCTTCAAGCTCCGCGGATGGCTCTAAGAGACTGCCAGCAGCTCAGAATTCCGCGTCCAGCTCCTCGAGGTCGTCGGGCTCGGCCTTGGCGGCCTCGACCCACTCGACCATCGGCGCCCATGACATGATCGTGTCGCAATAGGCGACGCAGACGGGGTCCAGCTCGACGCCGTAGGTCAGGAAGCGGGTGCAGACCGGGGCGTACATCGCGTCGGCCATCGAGGGCCGCTTGCCGAACAGGAACGGGCCGCCATAAGCCGAGATGCACTCGTTCCACACGGCGGCCACGCGCGCGATGTCCGGCCGCGCACCGGCGAAGATGCGAAAGCCCGTATGGTGGGCCTTGAGATTCATCGGCAGGGCCGCACGCAGATTGGCGAAGCCGGAATGGATCTCACCGCTGATCGAGCGGCAATGCGCCCGTGCCACCCGCTCGGTCGGCAGCAGCCCGGCCTTGGGCTTGAGCTCGGCCACGTACTCCGCGATGGCCAGCGTGTCCCAGACCTTGGCACCGTCATGCTCGAGGCAGGGCACCAGGAACGACGGCGACAGCAGCAGCAGCTCGGCGCGGGTGGCGGCATCGTCGATCGGCAGCAGGACCTCGTCGAACGTCAGCCCGGCCATGCGGCACAGCAGCCAGCCACGCAGCGACCAAGACGAATAGTTGCGGCTGGAGATGGTGAGAGTCGCCGACGGCATGGTTCGCTTCTCCGTTTGAGGCCGTGCTGCACGGCAGCAATCATGTCGCATTGCCGGAGAACTTGCGCTAGTCCCTTGAACGGGGACAGGCACTCAAGCGACGGCGGCACATGCTCTATATTGCCTACCACTGCTACACCGATCTGACGGATCCGCTGCGGGTCGCGGCGCGTGAGGCCCTGGCCGCCTACACGCCGTTCAAGGCACGGTGGGACGTGGGTGTCGGTCGCCGGCTCAGCGCCGCCTGGGAGCTGATGTCGCGGGCGGGGCTGACCCATGACCGCCCCTCCTACGGGATCGACGAGGTCCGCGTCGGCAACCGCGACGTCGCCGTCGTCGAGGAGCCCGTGCTGTCGACGCCGTTTGGCACGTTGCTGCATTTCCGTAAGGATGTCGAAGCGCCGCAGCCGAAGGTGCTCGTCGTGGCGCCGCTGTCCGGCCATTTCGCCACGCTGCTGCGCGGCACCGTGAAGACGCTGCTGGGCGATCACGACGTCTACATCACCGACTGGCACAATCTGCGCGACGTGCCGCTGGCAGCAGGCCCGTTCGCGTTCGACGATTATGTCGATCACGTGATCCGCTTCATCGAGACCATCGGGCCGGGTACGCACGTGCTGGCGGTCTGTCAGCCCTGCGTGCAAGTGCTCGCGGCCGCGGCGGTGATGGCGGCGGACAACAATCCGGCCCAGCCGCGCAGCATGACGCTGATGGCCGGGCCGGTCGACACGCGGATCAGCCCGACCAAGGTCAACGAGCTGGCGCTGGGCAAGACGATCGAGTGGTTCGAGAAGAACCTGATCGCCACCGTGCCGATGCGCTACAAGGGAGCCGGACGGCGAGTGTATCCGGGCTTCATGCAGCTGCTGGCGTTCATGTCGATGAACCTGGAGCGCCACAAGAAGGCGTACCAGGACCTGCATGACCATGTGGTGGCCGGCGAGATCGAAAAGGCCGAGGCGATCAAGACCTTCTACGACGAGTATCTGGCGGTGCTCGATCTCTCGGCCGACTTCTATCTCGAGACCGTCCGCTACGTCTTCCAGGAGGCGCTGCTGGCCAAGGGCGAGCTCACCCACCGTGGCCGGCGCGTCGATCCGGCAGCAATCCGGCGCACGGCGCTGCTCACAGTCGAAGGCGAGCGCGACGACATCTGCGCGCTGGGCCAGACCGCGGCCGCCCACGATCTGTGCACGAGCCTGCGCCCCTACCTGAAACGGCATCACCTGCAGACCGGCGTCGGCCATTACGGCGTCTTCAGCGGCCGCCGCTGGGAGACCCAGATCTACCCGATCGTGCGCAACTTCGTGCTCTCGGCCGAATAGCGCCCGGCCGGCGCGCCGTGCGCCAATCGAGATTTGACAGGCCAGCATCGTCGAAAGCAAGCTCGGCCCCACGAACCGGCCGGTCCGACCCGGCGCGTCGTGGCGGATGATGGTGGATGATGTGGAATCCGGGCGTCGAGACACTGCCGCGCGACCGGATGGAGGCGCTGCAGCTCGATCAGTTGCGCACCCTGGTCGGGCGCGTGCTCGCCGGAGTCCCACCGCTGGGCGACAGGCTGCGCGCCGCGGGCATCGATGCGGCCACGGCCATCGAGAGCCTCGCCGACCTGCGCCGGCTGCCGTTCACGCAGAAGGCCGACCTGCGCGAGCACTATCCATTCGGGCTATGCGCCGTGCCGATCGCCGGGCTGGCGCGGATCCACGCGTCGAGCGGCACGCGCGGCAAGCCCACCGTGGTGGGCTACACCCGTGCCGACCTCGCCATGTGGACGGAGGTCATGGCGCGCTGTCTCGTCATGGCTGGCGTCCGGCCCGGCATGGTGGTGCACAACGCCTACGGCTACGGCATGTTCACCGGTGGCATGGGCTTCCATCAGGGTGCGGAGCAGCTCGGCTGTGCCGTCGTGCCGATCTCGGCCGGGATGACACAGCGGCAGGCCATGCTGCTGCGCGATCTCGGCGGGCAGGTCCTCTGCGCGACGCCATCCTATGCGCTGCACATCGCGGAGACGATCGAGGCCGCGGGGATCGAGCCGCGGTCGCTGCGGCTGGCCGTGGGCTTGTTCGGGGCCGAGCCGTGGTCGGAGGCCCTCCGCGACGAGATCGAGCGCCGACTGGGTCTGGTCGCGATCAACGTCTATGGCCTGTCGGAGATCGTGGGTCCCGGTGTCGCCGCGGAGTGCCACGAGGGTCGGAGCGGCCTGCACATCCAGGAGGACCAGTTCCTGCCGGAGATCGTGGACCCGGACACGCACGAGCCTTTGCCGCTGGGCCGGGAAGGCGAGCTGGTCCTGACGCCCCTGACCAAGGAGGCGCTGCCACTCGTGCGCTATCGCACCGGCGACATCGCCTCCTTGGATGGCAGGCCCTGCA
>JAPJRA010000432.1 GCA_030824835.1 Geminicoccaceae bacterium
CTGGCCTCGATCACAGTCAGCGTCTCGCGTGCCAAAGCGCCGCAAGCGATCAGCAGCGTCCGCGCTGCGGCGGCGTGCTCAGGCGCTGGCGGCGCTGCGCTGATTGTGGCGGCGGGCGACATAGTTCTTCGCAGTCTCGACCGCGACCGCAGCGTCACGGCAATAGGCGTCTGCACCCACGGCGTCGGCGAAGGCTTCGTTCAACGGCGCACCGCCAACCAGCACGACGTAATCGTCGCGAATACCCCGCTCCTTCATCGTGTCGATCACCACCTTCATATAGGGCATGGTGGTGGTCAGCAGCGCCGACATGCCGAGAATGTCGGGCTTGTGCTGTTCCAGCGCGCTCAGATATTTGTCGACGTCGCAATTGATGCCGAGGTCGATTACCTCGAAGCCAGCGCCCTCCATCATCATCCCGACCAGGTTCTTACCGATGTCGTGGATATCGCCCTTGACCGTGCCGATGACCATCTTGCCAGACGGCGGTGCGCCGGTCTCGACCAGCAACGGCCGCAGGATCGCCATCCCGCCCTTCATGGCGTTGGCTGCGAGCAAGACCTCCGGCACGAACAGGATGCCGTCGCGAAAATCGATACCGACGATGGTCATGCCGCCGACCAGAGCCTCGGTCAGCACGCGATACGGGGTCCAGCCGCGCTCCAGGAGGATGTGCACGCCTTCCTCGACCTCAGGCTTGAGGCCGTCATAGAGGTCGTCCTGCATCTGCTTGACCAGCTCGTCGTCGTCGAGCGACCGCAGATCGAGCTCGCCACCATTGTCGCTCATCGCCAATCCCATGCACCAGGGCCAACGGATGCCGGCAAGACGATCAGTAGGGTCGACATGCTCGGCCGGCTTGCGCCATCGCGACACCGCCCATGATGATCGCGACCAGTGCTGTCCCGCCAATCACGGAGCGAGCCTGGAACCGCGATACGTCGCTGGCAAGTCCAGTGTCACACCAGCGGGACAATACGCAGTACCCCCCATTCCGAAGGCGGACAGCCCCGGCTTGCCGACGCTCATGCTGCGCCTAAAGCATCTTGTTCAACGGTAAGGTTGACCGTGGCACACATGCAAAAGTCGTGCGGTGCTCGTCGCCGTCGACAGTATCGCCGACCACCCGTGGCGGCGCATTCCAGTTGTCGCAGTAGTCGATCGCCAGCGAATAGATCCGGTCCAGCTTAGTCTCCGTACTATTCCACTCGTAGGTGACACGCGGCCCGTCGCTGGCGACGATTTTGGCTGGCACGCAGCCTGCCAAGCCTCCCAGGATGGCCATAATTCCAACCAGCTTGCGCATGCGAAGTACCCGTCCCTGCCGTTGAACCGGCAGATCGCGGCAGCCTGCCGCCGTCGTCAAGCACCATGTGCAGAGCGGTCGGCGAGGTCGCTGCACGGTGTGTCGCTCAACTGTGCGGCGGCAGGCTCTTGATGAAGGTGACGATGGCAGCGAGATCGGCATCCGGCAGCTTGCTGGTACCGTTGTTCACGACCTTGGCCATTTCCGAGCCGACGAAATCGCCGTCGGGTGTCATGCCCAGCTGCAGCACCGTGCCGATGTCGGAAGCGCTCCACTTGCCGAGGCCAGTTGCCGGGTCGCTGGTGATATTGGGCACCTTCTCGTTGCCGAGTTGGGCGCCGGCAAACGCACGGTCCTGCTCGAGCACGCCGTAGAAGGTGCGCGGCGTGTGGCACTCACCGCAATGACCCGGTCCGGTCACCAGATAGGCGCCACGATTCCAGGCAGCGTCCATGCCCGGATTCAGCTCGAATCGGTGTGGCTCGAAGAAGGCCCACTGCCACAAACGCATACCCCAGCGTTGGTTGAACGGAAACCAGAGTTCATGCGGCTTCGCGACCCTTCTCACTGGTGGTACGGTGTCGAGATAGGCCTTGAGGGCTTGCAGGTCGTCGTCGTTCATCCGCGTGAACGACGTATAGGGAAAGGCCGGGTAGTAAGGCGAGCCGTCGGGCGCCACGCCGTTGCGCATGGCCCGGATGAAGTCGGCGTCGCTCCAGCCTCCAATCCCCGTCTCCGGATCAGGCGTGATGTTGGGCGCGTAGAACGCGCCGTATGGGCTGGGAATGGCGTCGCCTCCAGCGAGCAGGTCGCCCCCTTTGGCCGTATGGCAGTTGGTGCAGCCACCAATGTGGAAGATGAGCTCGCCGCGGGCGAGAGTCGCGGGATCGGCCGCAGCGGCTGCGACCGGCGCCAGCAGGAGTGCCGCCAGCGCCAGAAAGCGTGTCCTCACCAGTACCGACTCAGCTGTCTTTCCTTCGGAACGTGCCGTGGCATCCACCGCACCCGTCCTTGCCCAGCATCGCAAAGGCGGCCAACGTCGCCTTGGGGTCGCCGCCTTTGGCCGCTTCCGCCAGGTTTTCGGCTAGGTCTTCCGCTTTGTCGGCCGCGGCCTTGAAGCCGGCAGCATCCGACCACACTGGCGCCAAAGCCGCAGTCGGGCTGTTGTCGCTGCCGGGCGGGAACATGGCTGGTGTGTATTCCGCCGACTCCTTGATGGCATCGGCATGGTACTCGACCTGGGCCAGCAGCTCCGGGTACTCGGTCAGGATCGCCTTGATGGCCGTCATGTGGTCGCCGTTGGCCTTCATCGCCGCCTGCCGTACAGCGACGACGCCTGTAGCCTTTTCCTCCTGGGCGCCCGCGATCGAGCCACCGAGAACGCCAATGGTCAGCACTGCGATTATCAGACGCTTCGAACCCACCGTTACCACTCCCTTTCGGTCCAACGCCATGCTAGGCGCTCTCGGTGACGCCGACGCAACCGGACCACAGCCGGGCCTGCCACGCAATTGCAGGTATCGATCAACGGCATGACAAAGGTGTGAGCTGATGTCGGCGGCAGCTACTCTGCGTGGCATCCTGTTCGACAAAGACGGCACGTTGGTCGACTTCCGTGCCACCTGGATTCCGGCCTATGTCGGCGTTGCCGATGAGATGGCGGCGCGGCTCGGCGGCTCAGACGCGCTGGCCCATACTCTGTTGGGCAGGCTCGGCTACGATGCGCACGGCGATGAGTTTGCCGATGACAGCCTTTTGCTGTGGGCAACGAACGAGAATATCGCTGCCGCCTGGATGGCGACGCCGGAGGTTGCTGGACGGCTGGACGTCCATGAGATGGTGCTCCGGCACTTCTCGAATCTCGAGAGGTACCCTCCCCAGCCTGTAGGAGACCTACCCGCTCTGTTCCGCAGGCTGCGGCAGCGCGGGCTGCGACTGGGGATGGCGACCATGGACGATACTGCGATCGCCCTTGCTACCGCAGTCCGCCTGGGCATCGACCATTGCCTCGACTTCGTCGCCGGTGCGGATGCTGGCTTCGGCGAGAAGCCGCAACCCGGCATGGTCCACGCGTTTTGCGATGCCTGTGAGCTCAGGCCGGCCGAGGTGCTCATAGTCGGAGATACCGCCGCCGACCTGCTGATGGCCCGCAACGCTGGCTGCGCTCGCGCCATTGCGGTACGCACCGGAGCCATGCCCCTGCACCGGATCGAGGCTCTCGCCGACGCCATCCTGGACAGCGTTCAGGACATCGAGCAGCTCTTATAGAAATGATTGTCACCGCCGATCCAGAATCGGCGGCACCGTATGGACCTCAGCCAGTTTGCATGATGCCCGAGGACAGTCTCATAGTCCTGACGGACAATTTCGGAGGCATCGCTTCAGGCGCGCTCATGGCTGCAGAGGCACGAAAGTGGTGAGCTATTGGCTCCTCGCTCGGCGATGAGATCTTTGCGCTCGCCGACATCGACGCTAAGATCGATTAGTTCTCCGGTTGTGAGCCATTTGCAATCGCGGCGCTGGAACACCCTTTCCGCGATCAACCCAGAAGAGATAGACGTTCGGGTCGCCGACACGTCTGACAAGATAGGTAACAGATCGACGGCAGCAGGAGCCCCGACCGCCACGAGTAAGGTCGGCGTCAGTTCCAAAAACGAGGCCGGTGCCCGATAGCTGGAGCCGGGGACTAGCCGCCGCGGCCAGGTCAGGGTGAATGGTACCCGGGTGCCTCCCCTCGCAATCGCTAACTATCTGGCCCCGCAGTGACTTGGCACACCCGACAAGAACGCCACCCTTGTCGATCGCGAGGCCAGTGATCGCATCTCGGTCCAGCTTCTCCACGCAGAACGTGGCGACGATCGTGCCGATGGCAGGACGAGGCCCGGCAGCACTGACAGCACGATGGACCGGGTTCCTACAGATCTCGCACCTCTGGATGTATCACCCGATCAGCGCCGCAGCACGACTGGGGGCGCATAGGATTGAGCTCACTTGGCCGTCAGTGAAAGTGATGCCGATCGCCAGAAAAATATCCTCGGGCCACGATCTTGCATCCACACAACGACCGGCGATCCGCTTGACCGTCACAACTCACGGCTTGAGCGAATGCAGTGCCGGCGCAAGC
>JAPJRA010000433.1:0-2497 GCA_030824835.1 Geminicoccaceae bacterium
ACCATAAATCGAACATTAGTCGAGGGCTGTGTCTGCCCTATCCGATGGGATCCAGTTCTTTGTTGCCCTAAACACTGTTGCTTCGGCTGCGCGGCTTCAAGTCATCGCGATCCCAATACTACTTCTTTGATTGAAAACTTAATCGCAGGGATGCTAGTAAGTATAATTCTTTCGAATTCCCGCGTTTCCAATGGAGCTGCCAACACTTCTTGCTTGTACGTCAGAGACAGTCCCGCAACATTTATAGATATATTTGACGCCAGACGCCGCAGGATACTTTCACTCTTTGGGTAAAACTCGAACGCAGGCAGATTTATCTCCATTGGAAGTATGGCTATATTATAACCTAGTATATACTTACTTACAATCGAACTTGCGCCAATTGACTCTCGCAAAACATTATTGAACATTTGCAGCCTCTCGTCGAGCTCGGTTGTCATATAGGCGTCCGCGCCGCGGATCATGAGATCGTCGACCGTCATTAGATACTTCTCACATACGGATCGAAACGAGACCTTGGCAGCTGCATCGGCAGTTTTCGTATCGAAATCTATCTTCTGTCGGAAGGTGTCGTACTCGTTTCGCAATTCAGTCAACGCGATACTCAAGGGAAGGTAGACATCTTTAACCGCTTTTCGCGCGTTCTCAAGATATCCATCTCGCAACTTATAAATATAACTCAGCTCAACTTCTCTAATCTTCTGCTTAGCGACATAGGCATTGGCCAGCCCCGCTGCTATAGCTCCGCCAATAGCGGCGAGAATTCCTACCGCTATTTTAACTAGGTTATCATCCATTTCGCATCGACCACGGAATGCTCAGTATCGAGGATACGCGGGGACAACGTACAAGATTTATACGCAAGTTATCGCACCGCCTCTAGTTCTTCAAGTCGTCGCTCGAATTCAACCGAGCGGGCACGTAAGCAGGCTTTTTGCTGTTCGAGCGACCGCGTGAGGTCCAGTTCGGTTTCACGCGCTTGGAGCATGCGGATCATCACGGTCTGATCGTCCTGAAGCTGCCGCAGCGCCTCGGGCACACCGCTGAGCTTACGCACCGCGTCCCGGGTCTCGATCACGGTCCGTCCGATCAACTCCAGGCTAACGGTCTCGCTCATGCGCCCTCGTCAGATGCTCCGCCGCCATCCAAGATGCCATGCCGCCGGCCGGAAAGGAAGCATGGCATGAGATCGGGGACAGCACGATCAACTGATGGTTGCCGGCGCCCACAAGTACGCGGCCTTCACAGCTTCCCCTGCTCCAACGCCTCCCGCAGCACCCGCTCGACGCGGGCATTGTAGCCCTTGCCGGTCGCCTTGATGCCTTCGACCACATCCGCGGCGAGGCGGAAGCCGACATGGACCTTGGGCCGCTCCAGCCGGGGCCGCCCACCCTGCGCCTTCAGTTTCCGGGCGAGCTCGGGGAACATCTCGACGAAGGGCCGCGCGCGCGCGAAATCGGCGTCGGTCCACTCCGGATTGTCGTCGTCAGGAACGGTCCTGCTCATAGCGTCTCCTTTCCCGTGCGTTGGCCTTTCGTAGCGAGATCGCCCGCATCACCTCACCGCGTCGGGTGAAGACCAGCATGTGCAAGCGGCCCCCGATCCAGCCACAAGCACGAAAGCGATTCTCGCCATAGTCACGCCGGTCATCCTGGATGATCTGCGCGAGGAGGAAATCCATCTCCGCCGCAGCGGCCAGCGAGATCCCGTGCTTGCGCCGGTTTGCCTCGTCCTTTCCGCCGTCGAACTCGACCTTCATACGATCATTATCATAGCAACATAAACCTCTTCACCCAAGGTTTTTGTTGCTACACAAACTGTCGCCCTGACCCGCCTCTGCGGGGAGCGGGGGCACTGGAGCCACAAGGAGCGACCATGGCCACCGCCAAGCTGTTCAAGTCCGGCAACAGCCAGGCGGTCCGCCTCCCGAAGGAGTTCCGGCTCGACGCCACCGAGGTCGAGATCTACCGGCGTGGCGACGAGATCGTGCTGCGTGCGAAGCCGCGTGACCTCGCCGGCGCGTTCGAGCTGCTGTGCGCCCTGCCGGACGACGTTCTGTCGGACCGCCCTGACGACGCACCCCAGGTGCGCGAGGGCCTGTGACGCGTCCGCGCTTCCTCCTCGACGCCAATATCTGCATCCACATCCGCCGGCAGCGACCGCCCGAGGTTCTGGCACGCTTCCGGACCTTGCACCCCGGCGAAGCCGCTATCTCGGTGATCACCTACGGCGAGCTGCTTTATGGTGCGGAAAAGAGTGCCCAGCGCGAGCATGCGCTGGATCTGCTGCACCGGCTGGTGGCACTGCTGCCGGTGCTGCCGCTGCCGCAGCATGCAGGCGGGACGTACGGAGCCGTTCGGGCCGACCTGGAGCGGCGCGGCGAGATCATCGGCAACAACGACCTGTGGATCGCCGCCCACGCGCTCGCCGGCGACCTGATCCTCGCGACCAACAACCGTCGCGAGTTCGCGCGCATCCATGGCTTGCAGTTGGCGAA
>JAPJRA010000433.1:2507-4430 GCA_030824835.1 Geminicoccaceae bacterium
TTGGCGAACTGGGTAGACGGCAGTTGAGGTGACCGCTCCCCGTCGCCTCGTGCGGCGGGCGCCGATCCAGCCCTCCCCTCACGGCTTGAGCGCGCCCACCGTGAACAGGCTCAGCACGGCGACGAACCCGCCATTCTCGGAGCGCTCCTGCAGGTCGCGCAGGATCTCGCCCGCCATGTCCTCCGCCAGGATCCGCTCCGTCACGCATCTGGCCAGGGTCGCCTTGAGGTCGAACACCCTGTCCGCGTCGTTAAATGACCGCAGCAGGATCGGGCTCGCCTCCACGAGAAAGACCTCCAGCCCGGCGCGGGTGATCAGCTCCGCGGCCTGCCAGCCGATCCGCGGGTTGACGAAGCTGTTCCGCCAGACAGCTGCCGCCTGCTCGAACTCGGCCTCGTAGGCGGTGCTGACCTGGAAGCTGCGCCAGTCGGGCTCGCACACCACCGCCCGGCCGCCGCGCTTGAGCACCCGCGCCATCTCGGCCACCACCTCCTGTGGCCGCTCGATATGCTGGAGCGAGCGGTCGATCCGCACCGCATCGAACCGCTCGCCCGGCAGCCCGGTCCGCCGCGCGTCGCCCTCGACGAGGCTGATGCCCCGCTCCCCGGCCAGCTCCTGCTGCGCGCGTGCCACCAGGGCGGTGCTGCGGTCCAGGCCAACGAGCTCAGCGCGGCCGGCGCGCCGCCGCATGCGGCGGAGGTCGAAGCCCAGCCCACAGCAGAAGTCGACGGCGCTGGCCGTGCCCGTCAGGCAGAGCGCATCAATCGACCGCTCCTTGTACCGGTCGAAGCACGGCATGGCATCCATGAACGCGAGACAATGGGCCAGCTTGCCGACCTCGTCGGCGTGGTCGGCGTCGCGAAAGCCGGTGGCGAGATAGGTCATGGCACCCACCCGTCGTTCGGACATGGCGGCAGTGAGCCTAGCACCCGTGTCGGGGCGGCGGTACCCGCCAGGGCTGGAGGTTCATCCTGCGCGCGAGCTCGGGCACACGGCTGGACGGCAAGCTGAGGGTGACCATGACGAGCTATGCCGGCATTGACGGTTGCGATAGGATCATCCGCCTATGTCCGTCACCGGAACCCTCGCCCATGCCACCGAGAACCGCATCGATCCCCCCAACCCGACGGGCGGCCCTGCAACCACCAGTATCTCCCGCGCCCACCGCATGGTCGCCGGTGGGAATTCTGCACGCCGGAACCCGAGGCCGCAACGGCACGAGCGAACCCGCCGGATCACCCCGCGCGGCCAGCCGTGCACGTCCGAACCCAAGCCACCGGCATGCGCGATCGAGCCCGGGCAACCAGCGTCGCACGCCCGAACCCGGCGCAGCGCCGCGCACATCCGAACCCAGGCGGCAAGTAGGGATGATCCAGCCCGACGGGCTGCCGCGCACGTTCGAACCCAAGCGGCCGGCGTGCGGCCAGGCCGATCGACAGCACCGAGCCGCATGCCGTCGCGGGCTTCCCTTGCGGCCGCGCGACCCGGCTGGCAGATTCGAGGTCGGGCACCGGAGGGACACGACATGCAGACCGACCTGTTGATCAACGGCGTCTTCGTCACCGGCGAGGGTGCGGAGGAGGCGATCGTCAACCCCGCCACAGGCGAGCCGATCGCCACCGTGCCCGAGGCGTCGCTGTCGCAGATCGAGGCGGCCGTGGCCGCGGCCGACACCGCCTTCCCGAGATGGGCGCGGACGACGCCGCAGGAGCGCTCGCTCCTGCTGCTCAAGGTGGCCGACCTGCTGGAGCAGCGCGCGGAGGCGTTCGCCGAGCTCGAATCGCTGAACACCGGCAAGCCGCCGGCCCGGGCGCTGGGCGACGAGCTGCCGGCGATCGTCGACTGCTTCCGCTTCTTCGCCGGGGCCGCGCGCTGCGTGCCGGCGCTGGCTGCCGGGGAGTATCTGCCCGGCCTCACCAGCAT
>JAPJRA010000434.1 GCA_030824835.1 Geminicoccaceae bacterium
TCGAGACCCAGAGAGGTGCACCCCTGCTGCTCTTCGGCATTCCCGACATGCAGCAGGAACGTACGCTCTATGCCGTGGGCATCCCCCGACTGGGCAGCCTGATCCTGACCCACGAATGGGACGGCGAGCTCAAGGGGCTGGACGCCTGGCCCAAGGACCAGCGCCCGAACGCCACCCTGATCTTCTGGACCTTCCGGGTGATGGTCGGGCTGGGCATGGCGATGGCGGGCCTCGGCCTGTGGAGCCTGTGGCTGCGCTGGCGGGGTCGGCTTTACGATACGCCGTTGCTGCACCGCGCGGCGATCCTGATGGGCCCGATGGGCTTCGTCGCCGTGCTGGCCGGCTGGATCACCACCGAGGTGGGGCGGCAGCCCTACACCGTCTATGGCCTGCTGACGACGGCCCAGTCGGTGTCGCCGATCGCCGCCGCCGGTGTCGGCTCCTCGCTCATCGCCTTTATCCTGGTCTATTTCACGGTCTTCGGTGCCGGTGTGTTCTACATTTTGCGGTTGATGGGGCGTCGCCCCGATGTGGCCGAGCCCGAGCAGCCCGCCGAAGGGCCCATCCGGGCGGCCGGTATCATGCCGGCACCTGCCGAGGCGCTGGCTACGGGTGAGGGGGCACACACGCGATGATCTTCGATCTGGCGTTCATCTGGGCCGGCCTGATTGCGTTCGCGGTCCTGGCCTATGTGGTCCTCGACGGTTTCGATCTCGGCGTGGGGATCCTGTTCCTGTTCCTCGAGGAGGAGGCCGAGCGGGATCAGATGATGAACTCGGTAGCACCGGTCTGGGACGGTAACGAGACCTGGCTGGTCCTCGGCGGCGGCGGTCTGTTTGCGGTATTCCCGCTGGCCTACGCCGTCGTGATGCCGGCTCTTTACGTGCCGATCATCGTCATGCTGCTGGGCCTCGTGTTTCGCGGGGTCGCGTTCGAGTATCGGTGGAAGACGCGGCGAGCCAAGTACCTTTGGGACTGGGCCTTCACCGGCGGCTCGGTCGCGGCGGCCCTGGCACAGGGTGTCGCCCTGGGAGCGCTGGTCCAGGGCATTCCCGTGGAAAATCGGGCGTACGCCGGCGGCTGGTGGGACTGGCTGACGCCATTTAGCGTGCTGACCGGCGTTGCGTTGGTGGTTGGCTATGCGCTGCTTGGCGCCACTTGGCTGGTGATGAAGACCGAAGGCGAGGTGCAGCGGCGCGCCTATGGCTTGGCTCGGACCGCCGGCGTCGGCACCTTGCTGCTGATCGGTGCGGTCAGCTTGTGGACACCGTTTTTGGATCCGATTTTCATGACGCGCTGGCTCGGCTGGCCGCAGATCCTCTACACGGCGCCGGTGCCCCTGGTGGTGGTCGGGTGTGCCTGGGCCCTCTTCGACGGGCTCCAGAAAGGCCGGGAGGTCCGGCCATTTCTGGCCGCACTCACGCTGTTCGTGGTATCGTTCATCGGCCTCGGTATCAGTTTTTACCCCTATATCGTGCCGCACGCGATCACGATCTGGGATGCGGCAGCACCGGACGAGAGCCTGCTGTTCCTGCTGGTCGGCGCCGCAGTTCTGATCCCGGCGATCCTGACCTACTCGGCCTATGCCTACTGGGTGTTTCGCGGCAAGGTCGACGTGGCCGGCGGCTACCACTGATGGCCGAGCGGCAGGCGTCTGGTCAGGACACGACGCTGTGGTCGCGTCTGCTGTGGTTCGCTGGCCTGTGGGCGGCGAGCGTGGCGGCGCTGGGCGTGGTGGCCTACGGCCTGCGGGCCGTCCTGCTCTGAGCGCCCCTCAGGCGAGCAGGCGAGCTAGAATCGCGGCAGCCTCGTCGATGTCGGCGCGCAGTGCGAGGCACGCGGCAGGCCCGTCGCCATTGGCCAGGGCATCGCGGATGGCGCGATGCTGGCGATTGGCCAAGCGCCAGTTGCCCGACCCCCGCAGCAGGCTGAGATAGGGGCCGATCTGCAGCCATAGCGGCTCGATCACGGCCATCAGGCTTTCCGATCCGGCCGCCCGATAGATCGTGAAGTGGAACTCGCGGTTGGCCGGCACGAACGAGATGCGGTCGTCGTCGGTCGTCGCACTTTCCATCCGCGCGATCAGCGCATCGAGCCGGGTCGTCAGTTCGGGCGTGGCGTTGGCTGCTGCCCATGCGGCAGCGACCCCTTCGATCTCACCGCGCACCCGGCGCAGGTCCTCGAGCCGCTCGACGCTCAAGGGCGGGATGCCGACGGAGCGGCCCGCCACCACGGTCAGCGCCTGGGCCGCAGTCAGCCGGTGCAGCGCCTCACGCACCGGCATGGCGCTGACGCCGAACGCTTCGGCCAAGCTTTGAATGGTGACCGTCCGGCCGGGGGCGATCTCGCCGTCGAGGATCAGCTCCTTCAACTGACGATAGACCTGCTCCTGCACGGTATCGCGGGCCACCGGCCGGTAGACGGGCCGGCGTTGGGGACGAGCGGTGGCGACTTCGCCGTCATCGTTCATTTCCTGACCGGCCCCCTTCGCGACCCTGTTGCGAGCAAACTTGATCTGTGATCTATGATCAAAAGCATCCACGGTCAATCGGCGGGTCTCAAATCCCGATAGCCGAACCGGGGCGAGCAGGGGAGGCAAGGCAATGAAACGTTTGAGCTATCTCGCGGGCAGCGTCGCCGTGGCGGCATTGGTCGCCGGCATCGCGGGTTCGGCGATGGCGGCCGAGAAGCACAAGATCTTCCTGTCGATGAGCTACATCGGCAACGACTGGCAGGCCGAGGCCGCCAACATGGTCAAGGCCATGGCCGCGCATGCGGATTTCAAGGACAAGGTCGACCTGCAGGTCCAGGTCGCCGGACCCAACGCTCAGCGCCAGATCCAGCAGATCAACGCCATGGTCCAGCAGGGCGCCGAGGCCATCGTGGTGTTCCCGATTTCGCCCACCGCCCTGAACCAGGTGGTCAAGAACGCCTGCGACAAGGGGGTGATGGTGATCGCCTACGATGCCGAGATCACCGAGCCTTGCGCCTACAACGTCTCGATCGATCAGGAGGAGGCGGGACGCGTGACCGCCGAATGGCTGGTCGAGAAGTTGGGCGGCAAGGGCAACATCGTGGCCATCACCGGCGTACCCGGCACCTCGGTCGACACCTTGCGGACCAAGGCCGCCAAGGAGGTCTTCGCCAAGCATCCGGACATCAAGATCCTGGCCGAGGCCAATGGCATGTGGAGCCAGGCCGTGGCGCGGACCGAGCTTTCCAAGATCCTGGCCACGCATTCCTGGGACAAGATTGACGGCCTGTGGATGCAGGCCGGCTGCTTCACCGCCAACTCGATGCAGATCGAAGCCGGCAAGACACCGGACCAGCTCAAGCCGTGCGCTGGCGAAGGCTCGAACGGTGGCCGCGTGCAAATGCTGCCGATCGGCACCGAGGTCGAGGGTGCCAGCGGTACCTATGTGCCGATGGGCGCGCCGCGCATCTCCTACGCCTCGCCACCCTACTCCGGTGGGTTGGCGCTGAAGCTCGCGGTGCAGAAGCTCGAAGGCAAAGACGTCCCCAAGCGGGTCACCCTGCCGCTGCCGCTAGTGACCAACGACACGGTCAAGCTGTGCGCAGAAGGCAGCTGGAAGGAGATGGCCGCTGGCTGCAACGTCTTCCTACCGTCGCTCGTCTCCAATCCCGGCTGGTTCGCGTCGATCTATTCGCCCGAGACACCCGAGATCGGCCTCCAGGGGGCTCTGGTCGGTCAGCCCGAAGGCTGAGCCTGGGGTGCGGGAGGGTATGACCCCTCCCGCCTGCCGGAATTCGCAACGATGACCAATATCGCGATGGCGCTGCACGTCGATTCGATCGCCAAGGCGTACGGCCCCACGGTGGCGCTAGCGGGCGCCTCGTTTGCCGTGCGTCCAGGCGAGGTTCATGCCCTGCTGGGTGAGAACGGTGCCGGCAAGTCGACCATGGTGAAGATGCTGTCCGGGCTCGTGCAGCCCGATGCAGGGACCATCAAGCTCGCCGGGATGCCCGTGCGGCTTCGCCGTCCGGCCGACGCGCAACGCCAGGGAATCCAGACGGCTTTCCAGGAGATGACCCTGGTCAGAGACCTGACGGTCGCCCAGAACATGCTGCTGCCGCAAGCGCCGACGGTGATGGGCCAGCTGCGGCGCCGGCATGGCGAGCGGCTGGTGGCCGACCATCTGGCCAGGCTGGGGCTCGAGCGGATCGATCCACGGGCCGAGCTTCGCGACCTCGACCTGCCGCAACGGCAGAAAATCGAGATCGCCCGGGCTGTCTTCCGGCGGCCACGCATTCTACTGCTCGACGAGCCGACATCGACCCTCTCCGGGCGTGACATCGACTGGCTGGGCGACCTGATCGAGAGTGTGGTCGCCGACGGTGTGACGGTCGTCTTCATCTCGCACCGCCTGCCCGAGGTCCGCCAGTTCTGCGATCGGCTCACGGTGCCT
>JAPJRA010000435.1 GCA_030824835.1 Geminicoccaceae bacterium
GCCTACGAGACTCTGGCCATACCATTGGCCTTCCCGCCCGGCAGGCCGTGGCTGTGGCCGGGGGACTGGCCGAACCAGCCGCTGCGCTGGGAATGGCTGAAAGCAGTCGACCTGAAGATCGCGCTGGATGCCGCCGCGCTGCGGCATCGTGCAGCGGAGTTGCCCGGCGCCGGCATGGAGATCACCCTGGAAGACGGCACGCTGACGTTGAGCCGCATTACCGTTCCGATTGCCGGTGGCGAGCTGAAAGGCACCGTGACGCTCGGTGCGGCTCCGGGCTATGTCGTCCTCGGGACCGATCTTCGCCTGGACGGCGCACGCGCCGAGCAGCTTGCGGCGGCCGTGGCGCCCGGTAGCGGCTTCAGCGGCACCATGGATGTGGCCGGCGAACTTGCGGCCGAAGGCCAGAGTGTGGCTGGCCTCGTGGCCTCGCTGCGTGGCAACGGCGAGCTTGCCATCCGGGCCGGGCGTGTGAGCGACCTCGAATTCGGCCAGGCTGCCCAAGGCCGGGGCTCAGCGGGCACCGAGCTGAGCGCCCAGGGCCCATTCGACGTCTCGCAAGGCATACTGACGAGCGCTGCCCCCGGCATGACGCTGGAGCTCGGCATGACCAAGGCGCGTCTCGACCTGAAGCTCGATCTCCTGACCTGGATACTCGACGCGCAACTGGCAGCGGCAATGCCCGGCGGTCGGGAGACCACGGGCATCATCCGCCTGTTCGGGCCGCCGGGCAGGGCGGTCCCGGTACCGACCGCTCCAGCACCGTAGACGCCCTTCCAGCATCCGTTCAGTCGTTGGCGGCGGGCTCCTCGGCGGTACCGCTCAGCCGTGCGAAGTCCCTGAGCACGCCGTCGATGATCTTGCGCCGGCGCGGATCGCGACCGGCAGAGGTCGCTGCGAACAAGGACAGCAGATACCGCGCCTTCTCGGCGGCATCCTCCCATGTCGCCGCAGGCTCGGCCTCCAGAAACCGCTCCAGCTCCTCCTCGCGACGACGAAGCCCGGCCTGCTGCTCCTTCACCTCGCCGAGCCGACGGCGAATCTCGGTCGCCTTTTGCGCAGCCATGCCGCGGCGCTCGTCGAGCATGACGGGATCATCCTCCATTTTGATTGGTCTCGGCGCAAACTGCCATGAGCCGCCTCCATTGTAGGAACGTGAAAACATGTTCCACTGCTGCGACCGACGTTCACAAAAGCCCAGGAGCATAATTTAGCACGCTAGATAAAATCAACAACCTTAAATATCCCCATGGCAGTAATTTTCGTGGTTTGCGGGCATAGCCAATAACATCGGCGAAATTATAACACCCATTAACTCGTATTTCTGCTGGGAGATGCACCGTAATTCGATAGCAATGCGGGCACCCACGACGGGCAGCATAACAATGTCGATGATCCGATGTCACCATGAAGGTATCTTCACGTGGCTGGAGCTGCTTGTTCTCAGACATTAGCGGGCAGCGTCAGTGGTGGCGGCCTATGATGACCGAGCCTCAGACAGGCATGTCGAAACAGAGCCCAGATTGGTTGGTTCCCACGCAACAGCGTAGACCACCACATGATCGTCAAAGCCTTTCAATGGGAGCTCGCCCAAGCTCTCCATCTGCACCCGTGATCCGACCTCCTCGGCGACACATGGATCGACTAGAATCTGTCCATCCTTGGCAGCAGAGCAGAGTCGGGAAGCCAGATTCACCACACTGCCGATCGCCGTGTAGTCCAGCCTGTTCTTGTGGCCGACGCTGCCGACCGTAGCAGGCCCCTTGGCCACGCCCATGCCGAATCCGATCGCATGCCCGCGCCCCCGCCAACCGACCGCGAGTTCGCGCACGGCAACCCGCATCTCCATGGCCATCTTGACCGCACGAAGAGCAGGGTCTGGGCAGGCCAGCGGAGCGTTCAACAGCATCATCAAGCCGTCGCCCGAGAAGCTGGTTTGCGTAGCCTCATGGCTGGCAATGATCGGACCGAGCACCGAATAGTACTCGCCGAGCACGCCCATAATCTCATCGGGCTCGGACCGCGCCGAGAAGGCAGTGAAATTGCGCAGATCGCAGAAGATCACCACGACCTCCACGCGCTGGGTATCCAGCAATCCCTCCTGGCCCACCTGCTCGACTAACTCCGCTACCTGCGGAGCCAAGAATTGCCTGAGGCGCGAGATTCGCTCGAAGCGGTCCCGCGAAAGGGCGAGCTCATCGGCCATCTCGTTGAACCGACCCGCCAGACGTTCAAGCTCGTCACCGGTAGCGATGGCAATTCTATGCTGGAAATTGCCGGCGCCGATCTGCTGTGCGCCCTGCTCGAGCAGCTTGATCGGCGCTGTCATGCGACGGGCAAGCAGATATGCCAATGCTGCTGCCAGCATTGCCCCACCGACCAACAGAATACCTGTTCGCCACAAGGCCGCATAGATGGGCGCGAAAGCCTCGGCCAAAGGCTGCTCGACCCAGACGATCCACCCAGCACCCGCCACGGGCCCCATGGCGGCGATTTGCATGCCGTCCTCCGTGTTCCGGATGGCGACGCGGGAGCTATCCGGGGCCAGCCGCATCCCGCTCAAGATCTCCTCACTTTTCTGGTCACTGCCGCGCAGGACGCGGCTCGTGTCGGGATGGGCGATCAGGCGGCCATGGGCGTCAGTGGCATAGGCGTAGCCGGCCTCGCCAACCTTTACCTTGGCCAGGACATCCCAGATCAGCTTCAGATTTACATCGGCGATACTGACACCCGCACTACGGCGCGCGCCGGCGACAGCCACTTCCATGTAGGGCTCTGAATCCCTGCGGAAGTAGACCGGGCCGAAGTAGGGCTTTCGTGCCGCTGCCGCGACGAACGCACGCTCGGCCGAGCGGTCCGCGCCGCTGCCGACAGCGTCCAGGGCTATCCGGGATACGCGGATCTGCTCCCGACCCTCGGCATCGACCTGAGCCAAATCGGTGATCGCCGGAACCTGACGTAGCAGGCGCAAGGCGTCGAAGTGCCGTTGCTCAAGGGTGTCGGCCGTGGCCGGCAAGTGAGTCATCCAGCCGAGCTGGTCGACGATGCCGCCGAGAAACCCTTCGATCCGGCGAGCAGCTGAATCCGCCTCGACCTGCAAGCGAGCCTCAACCATCGCCCGTTGGTCGCGATAGCCAAGCCATGCCTCACTGACGCCATTGGCCAGCAAAGGCACCAGCACAGCGACAAATAGCACCAGAAAATACTTGCGAAAAAGAGAATTGCGCGACGTATCCCGAGCAGTGACGGCCGCGCTTTGATCGGATACGGCCGTCTGGCTCATGGAGACACAATTGCCGTGCCGGGAATATTCACCCGCCGATCGACGAGCCGGTCTTTACGGTAGGGACCTGCCATCGCACGAATCTAGACCTTGCTGCCGCGTGCTCGCCATCCCCGCTTGGCAGACGCGAGCTTACGAGCAACCCATTGTTAGCGCGATCGGATGGAACTCGCCATATCGACCTCGCCCAAACCTGCTGCCGCGGCTCCCGCCGGGCTGACCACGTACGGCGATTGATGCCCCGCCCAAATCGGCAGTAGATTGTCGAACGGGAGGCATCATGAAGCGGCGCGGGCTGATTGGCACCATCTGGCTAGCGGCGTTACCCTGGCCTATTTTGGCCAATGCGCAGCAGCCCACGATACCGATCGTAGGCTTTCTTCGCAGCACGGCGTCCGCTCCATTCACCCACATCGTTGCTGCGTTCCGACAGGGGCTGACGGAAGGCGGGCTTGTCGAGGGCGAAAGCGTCGTCGTGGAATATCGCTGGGCTGAGAACCAGCTCGATCGCCTACCCGAACTTGCCGCCGATCTGGTTCGCCGTCACGTGGCAGTGATCGTGGGCAACAGCGTTGCCGTCGAGGCGGCCAGGGTGGCCACCCAAACGATCCCGATCGTCTTCGTGGCCGCCGACGACCCGGTCAAGAGTGGTCTGGTCCAGAGCCTGAACCGGCCAGGCGGCAATCTCACCGGCGTGACATTCTTTGCCGGCGGTCAGCTGGGTGCAAAGCGTGTCGAGCTGTTGCTCGAGCTGGTGCCAAACGCCGAATTGGTGGCTGTCCTTGCGGACCCCAGCTATCCTGGGTTCGTGACCGAGCTACCGGCGGTCGAGGCAGCCATTCGTGATGCCGGTCGCAAGATGATCCTGGTGCAAGCGGCCAGCGAGCAGGAGTTCGCGCCGGCATTCGCCGACCTTGCCGGAGCCGGCGCCAGTGCGCTGCTCGTCGCGGGCAGCCCTTTGTTCACGGGAAAGCGCAAGGCGCTGGTGGCGCTGGCCGCACGTTACGCCGTGCCGGCATTCTACGACCAACGCGATCACGTCGAAGCCGGCGGCCTGATCAGCTACGGTGCAAGCTTCACCGAAGCATATCGTCAGGCCGGTATCTATGCCGCCGACATCGTTAGG
>JAPJRA010000436.1 GCA_030824835.1 Geminicoccaceae bacterium
CTACTGATCTTCCCCTGATTTGATGGACAGGGATCAGGCGGCGGCGCGTTCCATCTGCTCGGGGGTCCTGTAGCCCAAGGCGGAGTGGATACGCTGCCGGTTGTAGTAGCTTTCGATGTAGGCGAACACGTCGCGCCGGGCCTCGTCCCGTGTGGCCCATCGACGCTGCTGGGCGAGTTCGACCTTGAGGGTGTGGAAGAAGCTTTCCATCGGCGCATTGTCGAGGCAATTGCCGCGGCGGCTCATGGACTGCCGCATCCCAGCTGCCTTCAGGAGCTGGCGATAATCTTCGGCAGCATACTGCGAGCCGCGATCCGAGTGCTGCAGCGGGCCAGGTGGCGGCCGCTGCCGCTGGATGGCCATGATAAGCGCGGCGCAGGCGAGTTCCGCACGCATGTGGTCGCGCATGGACCAGCCGACCACCTTGCGCGTCGCCAGGTCGAGAACGGCGGCGAGATAGAGCCAGCCCTCACCGGTGGGCAGATAGGTGATGTCGGCCAGCCAGACCCTGTTGGGACGGGTGACCGAGAACTGTCGGTTCAGCAGGTTCGGAGCGACCGGAAGGGCATGGCGGCTGTTGGTGGTCGTCGGCCGGCAGCGGCGGCCCGCGATCGCCCGGATCCCGGCCCCTCGCATCAGCCGCTCGACCCGGCCGCGGCTGACCAGGCGCCCCTCGGCACGCAAGGCAGCCTGCAGGCGCGGGCTGCCGTAGCGGCCATGATGGCTGGCGTGCAGGCGCCGGATGTCGGCCAGGATCTGCCGATTGGCCACGGTTCTGGCGCTCTCGGGGCGCGCCCGCCAGGCGTAGTAACCTGAGACGGACACGCCGAGCACACGACAGGCGGTCCTGATTGGCCAGGTATCGGCATGGGCGGCGATGAAGTGGAACCTCATCTCGGGGTTTCCGAGAAGATGCCGATGGCTTTTTTTAAAATGTCACGCTCAAGGCGTGCGCGTTCCAGCTCGCGCCGCAGGCGCGCGATCTCGGCAGCCTGATCCGCTGGCGAAGATGCTGGGCCAGATGGCGAAGCAACAGAGCCGCTGCCTGCCGTGACGGGCTGCGGCCGCGGCGCCTCACCATTCTGCCGTCGCCGCCAGCTGCGCAGCATGGACGGCTGGATTCCCAGATTGCCGGCCACTTGCGTCAGCGGGCGGCCGCTTGAGCGCAACAGCGCGACCGCCTCCTGCTTGAACTCCGGCGTGAACTCCCGCCGCGTCTTGCTCATCGGACACCTTCCTCGCTCCCAGGGAGCTTACTCAGGGGTGTCCACCAATTCGAAGGAAATCACTACCGCGCCTCTCCCAGCGGCACGTAGAGCTTGCCGCCCTCTCGGAACTTCTGCGCCATAGCGGCCATGCCCTCCTTCTGCGCCTCGGCGCGGATGTCATGGGAGATGCGCATGGAGCAGAATTTGGGGCCGCACATGGAGCAGAAATGCGCAGTCTTGTGTGCCTCCTTTGGCAGCGTTTCGTCATGAAAGGACCGCGCCGTATCAGGGTCGAGGGAGAGGTTGAACTGGTCCTCCCAGCGGAACTCGAAGCGCGCGCGGGACAAGGCATCGTCGCGCAGCCTCGCGGCCGGATGGCCTTTGGCGAGGTCCGCCGCATGGGCCGCGATCCGGTAGGTGATGACGCCCGTCTTCACGTCGCTGCGGTCCGGCAAGCCGAGATGCTCCTTCGGCGTGACGTAGCAGAGCATGGCGCAGCCGAACCAGCCGATCATGGCTGCGCCTATGCCTGAGGTGATGTGGTCATAGCCGGGGGCGATGTCGGTCGTCAGCGGCCCGAGGGTGTAGAAGGGCGCCTCGCCGCAAGTGGCGAGTTGCTTGTCCATGTTGGCCTTGATCTTGTGCATGGGCACATGGCCCGGGCCCTCGATCATCACCTGGCAATCCTTCGCCCAGGCCAACTGGGTCAGCTCGCCCAGCGTCTCCAGCTCCGCGAACTGCGCAGCGTCGTTGGCATCGGCGATGGAGCCGGGGCGAAGCCCGTCGCCGAGTGAGAAGGAGACGTCATAGGCGCGGCAGATGTCGCAGATCTCGTCGAAATGCTCGTAAAGGAAGCTCTCGCGGTGATGGTGCAGGCACCACTTTGCCATGATGGAGCCACCGCGGGAGACAATGCCCGTCACGCGCCCCGCCGTCAGCGGAACATGGCGCAGCCGCACGCCGGCATGGATGGTGAAGTAGTCCACGCCCTGCTCGGCCTGCTCGATCAGCGTGTCGCGAAAGACCTCCCAGGTCAGGTCTTCGGCAATGCCGCCGACCTTCTCCAGCGCCTGGTAGAGCGGGACGGTGCCGATGGGGATCGGAGCGTTGCGCAGGATCCATTCGCGGATGTTGTGGATGTTGCGGCCGGTCGAAAGGTCCATGACGGTGTCCGCGCCCCAGCGGATCGCCCAGACCATCTTCTCCACCTCCTCCGCCATGGAGGAAGTGACGGCGGAATTGCCGATATTGGCGTTGATCTTCACCAGAAAGTTGCGACCGATGATCATCGGCTCCAGCTCCGGGTGGTTGATATTGGCGGGGATGATGGCGCGGCCGCGTGCCACTTCGTCCCGCACGAATTCCGGGGTGACGTGATCGGGGATGGCGGCGCCGAAATCCTCCCCGTCGCGCCCCAACGCGGCGCGAGCCTGGGTGCGGCCGAGATTCTCGCGGATGGCGACGTACTCCATTTCAGGCGTGATGATGCCCGCACGGGCATAGGCAAGCTGAGTGACCGCCTTGCCATCCTTCGCCCGCAGCGGGCGATGGCGGACGGGGAAAGTGGGGGTCAGACGGTCAGGGGAGACGAAGCCGTTATCCTCGGGCTTCACGTCCCGCCCGTCATAGACCTCAACGTCGCCGCGCGCCTCGGCCCAGGCCTGGCGGTGTCGGGGCAGGCCGCGCTCGATCACGATCTCGGTGGCAGGGTCGGTATACGGGCCCGAGGCATCATAGACCGTCACAGGCGGCTCGCCGGCACTGGGATGCAGGGCAATCTCGCGCATGGGAACGCGAAGTTCCGGATGCCGGATGCCTGGCTTGAAGACCTTGGTGGACGCCGGCAGCGAGCCGGTCGTGACGATTGGCGCACCGGGAACGGGTGGCCTGCTGGTGGTCTGGATCGACATGCGCCGAAGCTCCTGGCATCCGCTACGGAGATCCAGCGCTGACATGGAATGATGGAGGATGCCCGACCCACGCAGGAATGGCGGGGAAAGCCCCTTTTGGGGGAGCCATGGCAGCCGCACCGTCCCTACGCCAGCATGAACTGGATCAGGTTCAACGGGTCACTGCGCTGCCAATGGCGAGCAGTATCTCAGCCCCTTGTCGGGACCCCCCTGGTGACAAGAAACACTCGACCAGACGACACCGGATTGTCAATAGTCCCTAGCAGCAGAGTGCGCCGGTACCGATCCGCAGATACGCCCGATAGCTTTGGTTGTGGAGCGCCGAGCGCCTGCCGCGGTGCTCGGCGCCATGCCGACCCTGAACGAACATTCTCCCCAGCCCCAGAGAGGGGCCCACCCGAATGGTTCGGATGCGGCTGAACTACTAAGCGGCCGAGCCTTCTGCCCAAGGGGTCTGACCAATCAGAGCCGGCACTTCCGCGGCAGGAACCGGACGGCTGAGCAGGTAGCCTTGGGCATCGTTGCAACCCAGGTGACGCAGGGCCTTGAGTTGCCCGGCCGTTTCCACGCCCTCGGCGGTGACCGAAATGCCGAGACTTCGGCTCATGCTGACGACAGCACGGATGACCGCTTTCGATTCTCTCCGGTCCGGAAGGCCGGTGACGAAGGAGCGGTCGATCTTGATCTTGTCGATCGGGAAGCGGAGCAGGTAGGCCAGGGACGAGAAGCCCGTGCCAAAATCATCGAGGGCGATCCGCACGCCCAGTCGGCTCAGCTCGTGCAGGACCGCGAAGTTCGTGTGGTCGTCCTGTAACAAGACCGATTCCGTGATCTCCAGCTCGAGCCGCCCAGCGTCCAGGCGTGCTTCCTCCAGGGCGTTGGCCACCGCCTGTACGAGGCCAGGATTGCGGAACTGGACCGGCGAGAGATTGACCGCCACGCGGATCGCATCGGGCCAGCGGGCCGCCTCCTCACAAGCCGTGCGAAGGGCCCACTCACCCATCCGCATGATCAGTCCGGTTTCTTCGGCCACTGGGATGAACTCGGCGGGCGAGATCATTCCTCGGCCAGGATGCTGCCAGCGCAGCAGCGTCTCAAAGCACGTCACCTCCCCCGTCCGGATCCCAACCAGCGGCTGG
Organism: Geminicoccaceae bacterium; assembly: GCA_030824835.1. GTDB lineage: Bacteria > Pseudomonadota > Alphaproteobacteria > Geminicoccales > Geminicoccaceae > Benzoatithermus. Next base: position 4,258 of record JAPJRA010000436.1, read on the forward strand.
AAGTGAAGTTCCAACTCGCCTCGATCAAGGGCTGTGCGGAGGCCGACCAGCGCAGCAAGCCGCCGCTGGACCTCGCCGCCGCGGAGGTCGCCATGCTTAAAGCGCAGTTTGAACAGGTCAAGCAGATGGCCTACTCGCCCGACGGCTTGCT
>JAPJRA010000437.1:0-1737 GCA_030824835.1 Geminicoccaceae bacterium
GTCCACGATCTGGCTTGCCGGCGTGATGTGGCTTGGCCGTGGGCCGAACCTGACCTAGCGGATCGACCGCCTTGAGCGAGCACCCATGACCGACCTTTCCCGCATCCGCAATTTCGCCATTGTCGCCCACATCGATCACGGCAAGTCGACGCTGGCTGATCGCCTGATCGAGAAGTGCGGTGGCCTGGATGCGCGGGAGATGACTGCGCAGGTGCTCGATTCCATGGACATCGAGCGCGAGCGCGGCATTACCATCAAGGCGCAGTCGGTGCGCCTGAAATATTCGGCCCGCGACGGCAACGACTACGTCTTCAACCTGATCGACACGCCCGGCCACGTTGACTTCTCCTACGAGGTCAGCCGGTCGATGCGCGCCTGTGAAGGGGCGCTGCTGCTGGTCGACGCGACGCAGGGGGTCGAGGCGCAGACGCTGGCCAACGCCTACCAGGCGATCGAGGCCGACCTCGAGATCGTCCCGGTGCTCAACAAGATCGACCTGCCGGCGGCCGAGCCCGACAAGATACGGGCGCAGATCGAGGACATCATTGGCCTCGACGCGTCGGACGCGCTGATGATCTCGGCCAAGACCGGCATCGGCATCGAGGACGTGCTGGAGGCGGTCGTGCTCCGCCTGCCGCCGCCGCAGGGCGAGGCCGAAGTGCCGCTGCAGGCGCTGGTGATCGATAGCTGGTACGACAGCTATCTCGGCGTCGTGACCCTGATCCGGGTCAAGAACGGCGTCCTACAGAAGGGCCAGAAGATCCGCTTCATGGGGACCGGTGCGGCGCATCTGATCGACCGCGTCGGCGTGCTGACGCCCAAGGCGCTGCTGATCGACCGGCTGGGCCCGGGTGAGGTCGGCTTCATCACGGCCGCCATCAAGGAGATCGGCGACGCCCGCGTCGGCGACACCGTCACCGACGACCGGAAGCCCGCGGACGTGGCGCTGCCCGGCTTCCGCCCGAGCCAGCCCGTCGTGTTCTGCGGCATGTACCCGACCGACGCCGACGATTACGGCAACCTGCGCGACAGCCTGGGCAAGCTGCGGCTCAACGATGCGAGCTTCGAGTACGAGCCGGAAAGCAGCTCGGCCCTGGGGCTGGGCTTCCGCTGCGGCTTTTTGGGGCTGCTGCACCTGGAGATCATCCAGGAGCGGCTGGAGCGCGAGTTCGACCTCGACATCGTCATCACCGCGCCCTCCGTGGTCTACCGGATCCACACCAGCAGCGGCGACACGATGGAGCTGCACAACCCGGCGGACTATCCGGACCCGACCCGCATCGACCATGTCGAGGAGCCGTGGATCAAGGCCACGATCCTGGTGCCCGACGACTATCTGGGCGGCATCCTGCAGCTCTGCACCGAGAAGCGCGGCATCCAGCAGGAGCTGACTTATGTCGGCAACCGCGCCATGGTGGTCTACCGGCTGCCGCTCAACGAGGTGGTCTACGACTTCTACGACCGCCTGAAGTCGATCAGCCGGGGCTACGCCAGCTTCGACTACCATCTGGACGGCTATGGCGAGAGCGATCTGGTCAAGCTGGACCTGCTGATCAACGGCGACAGGGTCGATTCGCTGTCGATGATCGTCCACAGCAGCAATGCGGAAAGCAAGGGGCGGGGGATCACCGAGAAACTCAAGGAGCTGATCCCCAGGCAGAATTTCCAGGTGGCTATCCAGGCGGCGATCGGCGGCCGCATCGTTGCCCGCGAGACCGTCAAGGCGTTCCGCAAGGA
>JAPJRA010000437.1:1747-4402 GCA_030824835.1 Geminicoccaceae bacterium
CGACATCAGCCGCAAGCGCAAGCTGCTCGAGAAGCAGAAGGAGGGCAAGAAGCGCATGCGGCAGGTGGGCCAGGTCGAGATCCCGCAGGAGGCCTTCCTCGCCGCCCTCAAGATGGGCTGAGCGGCGGCGCCGCCCCGCTCAGATCGCCAGCGGCCCGGCGAAACAGGCCGCCGCCGACCTGCCGAGGCCGCCATGGGCCGTGACCAGCAGCACCCACGGCGCCAGCGCGCCGAGGAACGTGGCGACAGCCATGACCAGCTGCCGCCGCGGCACCCGATCAGGCATTGCCAGGGCCTTCAATGCTGGCTGGAGTTCGAAGCTGAGCGCGGTCATCGCAACCTCCCGAGGCCGCGGCCGGCGGCCAGGCGGGATCAGCATAGGTGCCGGCCGTTAAGGCGCGGTTAGCGCGCCGCGTCGGTTGTGAACCGGTAGACGGTCGTGGTGGCATAGGTCGCTCCCGGCTCCAGCAGCGTCGAGGGAAACCCCGGCTGGTTGGGACTGTCCGGGAAATGCTGGGTCTCGAGGCAGAACCCGTCGCCCTGCCGATAGATCTGGCCCGCCGCGCCGACGAGCGAGCCGTCGAGGAAATTGCCGCTGTAGAACTGGATACCGGGCTCCGTGGTCTCGACCTCCAGAATGCGGCCCGAGACCGGCTCGCGGACGCGGGCGGCGAGCGTAAGGCGGCCGCCGCCCGATCCGTCGATGACAAAGTTGTGGTCGTAGCCGCGAGCCAGCAGCAGCTGGGCGTCGGGTGTGCGGATGCGCGACCCGATCGTCTGCGGTGCGCGGAAATCGAACGGCGTGCCGGCCACGCCGGCGATCTCGCCGGTGGGGATGAGCGTGGCATCGACGGGCGTGAAGGCGCTGGCCAGGAGCGTCAGCTCGTGGCCGAGCACGTCGCCGCTGCCCGCCAGGTTGAAATAGGCGTGGTTGGTGAGATTGACGTGGGTCGGGCGGTCGGTGACGGCGCGGTAATCCATCCGCAGCTCGTTCGCGTCCGTCAGGGTGTAGGTGACCTCGATCTCGAGCTTGCCCGGGTAGCCTTCCTCGCCGTCCGGGCTGAGGTAGCTCATGGTCACGCTTGGACCGTCGGCCGCGGGCAGTTGCGTGGCTTGCCAGACCCGCTTGTCGAGGCCGACCTTCCCGCCGTGCAGCGAGTTCGGCCCGTCATTGGCCGCGAGCTTGAACTCCTGCCCCCCGATCGCGAAGCGGGCGCCGGAGATGCGGTTGGCGTAGCGCCCGGTGATCGCCCCGAAATAGGGGCTGTGCTCCAGATAGTCGCCGAGTTTGGTAAACCCCAGCACCACGTTGCCGGGCGTGCCGTCGCGGTCCGGCACCCGGATGGCGCTGATTAGGCCGCCATAGGTGAGCAGGCTGACCTGCATGCCGGCCGTGTTGGTGAGGGTCAGCCGTTCAACGGCAAGCCCGTTGCGGGTGTTGCCGAACTCATCCACCGTCACCGTAGTAGACATTGCCTATTCTCGCCGTCGACCTTGCGCGAAGCCGTGCCTTTTTGCATCGGGGCTGGCGGGCTGTATAGTCGCTGTCGGCTTCGGCAGCGAGCGGAGACCAGCGGCATGGCCGCGGCCAGCGATCCAAGGGGGTACTACGCCGCGCTCGGCGTCGACCGCACGGCTTCCGCCGAGGACATCAAGACCGCCTTTCGACACCGGGCCAAGCTGCTGCACCCCGACGGCAACGCCGCTGCCGGCGACGACGAAGGCTTTCGCCGGCTGGTCGAAGCCTATGAGGCGCTGCGCGATCCTCAGCATCGCGTCCGCTACGACGCGGAAAGCTTGGCGTACGACCGGCGCGGTGCCGAGGACAGGTGGGACTGGGAGGCCTCGGCGGCGCGCAGCGACACGGCTGAACCCTCGTCCCTCGAATCTTCCTGGCCGATGCCGGCATGGCTCGAGGCGCTCGTCAACCGATTTGGCCGGGGTCCGCTGCTGGCGGCCGGAGCGGCATTGGCGCTGCTCACGATGGTCGCCATCGCGACCAATCGGGTGGACGACCGCGATCGCGTCATTGCCGATCTCAAGCATCAGCTGGAGGCAGCGCAGCAGCGCCCGGCCGCCGTCGAGGCGACGGTGCAGGCCGATGCTGCCCTGCCATCGATCTATCGCAGCGAGCTGCGCTTTCCCGCTCGCTCGACCGACCTCGATGCCGCGACCCGTGGGCGCCTCGATGCCGTCACCGCCGAGCTGCGGCGCGCCATCGCCGGCCTGCCGCCGGGCAGCGACTGGGTGGTGCTGGTCGAAAGCGCCATCGCCCGTGCCGCTGACCAGGGCGGGCTGCTGGTCGACGCCTGGGAGCTGGCCCTCCTGCGGGTGGGGGTCAGCGCGCAATATCTGGTCGGGCACGGCATCGCTGCCGAGCGCGTGGCGGTCCGCTTCCATGCCGGCGTGCTGGCGCCGCCTGGCCGGTCGGATTCGGTGGCGTTCGAGCTGCTGTGCTGCTCGGGCCCCGACGGCTAGACGAGGCTGCCCGTCTCGCCATTGCCGGCGCCCGGTGCCAGGACTCGCCCGATCCTTTCCAGCGCGCCGCGCAGATGGGCGTCGGTGGGCGGCGCGGACAGCGACAGCCGCACGGCCCGCGGGGGCGTCCCGCGGCCGATGAAGAAGCGCTCGGACGGTGTCACCAGCACGCCGGTC
>JAPJRA010000438.1 GCA_030824835.1 Geminicoccaceae bacterium
GACCGGATTCCGGTGGCATCGAGCAGCGATGCCGCCCAGACCTGCTGCTCGAGATCGAGCAGCAGCGTGCGTGACGCGAGGCTGAAGTCCGTCGCCAGCTCACCGCAGAGGCGCCAGGCCAGATAGTCGCCGACATTGAGCCAGTGCCGGGCCGCCTTGAAGGTCTCGGGCTGGTGACGCTGCTGCCACATCAGCTTGGGCAGGCTGAAGGTCGGGTCGGCGCACAGGCCGGTCAGCCGGTGCAGCTTCTCGAAGCCGATCGACGACAGCAGCCATTCCAGCTCGCCCTGGGTACGCGTGTCGTACCAGGCGATGATTGGGGCCAGCGGCTGCCCGTCGCCGCCGATGAGGACGCCGGCCTCGCCGATGCTGGCCACGCCGATGCTGCGGACCGCGCGTGCGTCGGGCAAGGCGGCGGTGGCCCGGCGCAGCACGGCGCTGGTGACCTGCCACAGGGCCTCGGCGTCCAGCTCGGCGTGGTCGGGTCCGAGCGCCTGGATCGGCGTCGGCTCGGCGGCGCTGGCGACGACGGTGCCGTCGGCGGTGAAGACGAGGGCGCGAACCTGGCTCGTACCCGCGTCGATGCCGCAGAACAGCGGCTGAAGGTCGGCCACGGTCAGCCGCGCGCCAGCTTCATGGCCTCGGTCGCCGAGGCGCCGTCATGGATGATGGCGCGCAAGGCTCGGACCATGCCGGCGGGGCTTTCACTCTGCCAGATGTTGCGGCCGAAGACGACACCGGCCCCACCCGCCTCGATGCTGTCGGCTACCATCGCCAGCATGGCTGCTTCGTCGGGCAGCTTCGGGCCGCCGGCGATCAGGACCGGCGCCGGTGTCCCAGCGACGATTCGGGCGAAGCCCTCCTGGGTACCGGGATAATAGGTCTTCAGCAGGTCGGCACCGTGCTCGTAGGCGATGCGGCAGGCATCGGCCAGCAGTCCGGCATCGAGCGGGTCCGGCACGCTGGGGCCGGGGCAGGGCAGGGCCTCGACCATGACCGGGTACTCGCTCTCCAGGCACTGCCCACACACCTCGGCCACGATCTCTAGGGTCGCGAGCTCGCAGGCGGCACCCATAAAATACATCAGGCACACACCCTCCGCCCCCAGCAGCTGGGCCTCTTCGACCGTGTGCAAGAGGGACCATTGCGTGCTCGCGAGCCACGGCTCCTTCAGCAGCGATGGTCCCCCGTCCAGCCGCAGATAGGCCGGCACCCGGTCGTCCAGCCGGTCGCGGAAGCCCTTGAGCGTGCCGAAGGAGGTCATGATCGCGTCGGCGCCGGCCTCGACGACGAGATCGATGACGCGGCCGGGATCCTCGAGGCCGCCTACGACACCCATCGCCCTGGCGTGGTCCATCGCGACCACGAGACGCCGTTCCGGCGCACCGCTGCTGCTCATGTCGTTCCTCCCCGGCCCGCGGCGACGCCGCTGCGGCGCCGGATAAGGGCAGCAGCGACGCTCGATGGCAAGACGCTCAGCGCACGCTGCGCTCGATGCGGTCGACGAACGCCAGCGCGCCGTCGATGTGATGGTCGAGCAGGAAGTCGAGGCGGCGCTGGCGGGCCTGCCGCAGAATCTGGGCGAGCGTCGCCGACAGCCGCACCCCGTCCATCAGCCGCGCCGGCACCGGCGTCGCCCAGCGCGGGCACAGGGCCGTCCGGTAGGCGTCGGCATCGGGGGCGTCGCCGCGGCGGAACAGGTCCGCCGCCAGCTCCTGGCGCAGCAATGGGCCGAACCGCCGCAGATAGTCGCCCGGGGCTACGCGATAGAGCGCCTGCGCGCCGTCGTCGTAGAAGAGCTGGCCGGCATGCACGTATTCGGTGTCGGCGACGCGGCAGCCGCGAAGGGCCGGGGACAGCCAGTCCAGGGCGCCCACCAGCGGGTCGATCAGCCCGCGCCCGAGGACCGTCGCCAGGCTGGGCGGCAGCGGCAGGTGCGGGATCAGGTCGTGCCGGTGCTCGATCCGCACCAGGGGCAGCGGGTAGCTCGCGGCGAACCGGCGATCGCCGACCCGCGGCGCCGAGAAGACGATGGCGGCCCGCACCGGCACGCCGGCGTCGTGCAGGCGGCGCGCGGCCAGGGTCGCCAGGGCCCCGCCCGCGCTGTGGCCGGTGACGTAGAGCGGCTTGCCCCCGGCGGCGTGGTCCCGCGCCAGCTCCACGAGATGGTCGGTAATACTGTCCAGCTCGCGGGAAAAGCCGCGATGCACCCGGGTCTCACCGGCCTCGATCTGGGCGAAGTCGAGATTGGCGAGCCACGCCTGCAGCGTTCGCTCGAATGAGCCTCGCGAATCCAGGTGGAGCTTGGTGCCACGGAAGACGAGATAGGCGCCGTTCGCGTCCGAGGCGGCAAAGCCGGTGAAGGCGGGGGTGGCGAAGTCGTCGACATGCCGCGGCTCCCAGCCCGCCGGAAGTGCGGGATCGAGATAGGCGTAGGCGCGACGCGCAAGCCCGACCAGGCGGCGGGCCAGGGTGACGTTCATGTTCGGATCGCCTCGACCGGTGCGTGCCGCATCGCTAGTGTCCAGCCCCTCGTGACCGCTCGAAAGGTAGCGCGCACCCATGCCGGATCGTCCCAACCCGCTGAAGCTGAATCCGCTCCAGGCCAAGGCCCTGACCATCTTGCAGGAGCTCGTGCGGCAGCCCGGCTTCGCGGCACCGCCCGAGGCCGACGGCTCCGTGCAGATCCGCGTCCTGCCCCAGCCGCACGGCGATCACTTTCATGTGGGCTCCGCCGTGGTGCGGAGCAGTGATGCCACGGGCCTGTTCAATCCTGCCGTCTACGGTGCCCTGACCCGCAAGGGCCTGGTGGTGCAGGGGCCGCGCGGGCTCCCGGTCCTGACGCCGAGCGGTCTGGCCTACGACACGGGCCTCGCCGACCGCCTGCTGCATCGCGCCGACCACTGAGCTGCCGCGGCGGGCTTGAAAAGCAGCGCTGCCGCGCGAGATCATCGACGCCGTCGAGTGGCACGCCGGACCGCTCGACCAGTCCGCAACGGTCCCTTCGTGTACCATCCTGCTCAGGTGGTGGCTGGGGGGCCGATGGGCAATCGGTGCATCGGCACGAAAGGATCGCGCGATGGGCTCGGCGATGGCGGCGACGCTGCCGCGGCGCGGCGGGAAGGTGGCCTCACCCTGGGCGGACCTGGCTGCGGCGCTGGCCCGTGAGCCGGTGGTTCCGACCGCGCCCAAGCCCGCCACCGAGGTGCTGCCGCTGTGGCGGACCATCCTGCAGCTGCGCCGCAACGCGATCTCGACCTGGGGGCTCCCGGCCTACGAGCTCGAGATCATGTCGCGGCCGTTCATGGGCCGGACGAGCTTCCTCGTGAACCAGCCCGACGCCATCCGGCGGGTGCTGGTCGACAACCATGCCAATTACGGCCGCACCCCTGCGGGCATCCGCATCTTGCGGCCGATCATCGGCGACGGGCTATTCCTCGCCGAGGGCGCGGACTGGAAGCATCAGCGCCGCACCGTGGCGCCGGCCTTCGCCCCGCGCAGCCTCGACGTCGCCGCCCGCCACATCGCGACGGTGGCCGAGGAGATGGTGGCCGAGCTGGCCGGACGCCCCACCGGCGCGATCGACCTCTTGCGGGTGATGCAGCGACTGGCGCTCGAGGTCGCGGGGCGCTCGTTCTTCTCGCAAGGGATGCGCGAGCACGGGGCTGCCGTGCGGGCCGCGTTCGAGCGCTATGGTGCCAAGCTCGCGCGGCCGTCATTCCTGGACTTCCTGCTGCCGGCGCAGGCGCCCAGCCCGCTCGACCTGGCCCGCTGGTGGCTGGCGCGCGACTTCAAGGACGTGCTCGACCGGATGATCGCGGAGCGGGCCCGAATTCCCGTGCAGGACCCGCCGCGCGACCTGTTCGACGTGCTGGTGAGCGCCCGCGACCCGGAAACCGGCACCGGCTTCAGCCGCGACCAGCTGCGCGACCAGATCGCGACCCTGACCGTGGCCGGGCACGAGACCACGGCACTGGCGATGTTCTGGTCCTGTTACCTGCTGTGCTTGGCGCCTGCCGTCCAGGAGCGGGTAGCACGAGAGGCCGCCGGCGTCGACCTCTCGCCCGATGCGGCCGCCCTGGCCGTCGACCGCCTGCCGCTGACCAAGGCCGTGGTGCAGGAGGCGCTGCGGCTCTATCCGCCGGCCTTCACCATCGTCCGCATGGCCAGGGGTGCGGACGAGATCGCCGGCGAGGCCGTACCGGCCGGCAGTCTCGTGGTGATGGCGCCGTGGATCCTGCACCGGCATCGCAAGCGCTGGTTCCATCCCGAGCGGTTCGATCCCACGCGCTTCGTGCCGGGGGCACCGCCGATCGATCGCTTCGCCTACCTGCCGTTCGGCATCGGCCCAAGGGTCTGTATCGGTGCCCAGTTCGCGCTGATCGAGGCCACCCTCGTCC
>JAPJRA010000439.1:0-3466 GCA_030824835.1 Geminicoccaceae bacterium
GCCGGTCATGTAGGCCGATGCATCCGAGGCGAGGAGCAGCAGGGCACCATCGAGATCACCGATCCGCCCCAGCCGGCGCTGCGGGATGCGGGCGACGAGCGCCTTGCCCAGGTCGGACGCGAAAAAGTCGCGGTTGAGATCGGTCTCGATATAGCCGGGTGCGATCGCGTTCACGCGGATACGATAGCGCGCCCACTCCAGGGCCAGCGCCTGGGTGAGCTGCACCAGCCCAGCCTTAGAGGCTGCATAGGGTGCCACGTGGCCCGCGACCCGAAAGCCCAGGATCGAGGCGATGTTGATGATGCTCCCGGAAAGCTTGGCCTCGATCAGCAACTTGGCCGCCGCCCGGGCCACCAGCCAGGCGCCCTTCAGGTTGGTGTCCATGATCCTGTCCCACTCGCCCGCATCGAGATCGAGCGCCGAGCGGGTGGCGGTGACACCTGAATTGTTGACGACGATGCTGGCCGGCCCGAGCCGTTGTGCCACCTCGGCCACGCCGCTCTCGACGCTCGCGGGGTCGGTCACGTCCATGGCCACCGCGATGGCGTTGTCGGCCCCGATCGTCGCCACATTGGCCTCGAGCTGGTCCTTGCGGCGCGCGGCCAGCGCCACCTTGGCGCCGGCCTCGGCCAGTGTACGCGCAAAGTGCAGGCCGAGCCCGCCCGAGGCGCCCGTTACCAGGGCCACCTTGCCGCTGAGATCGAAACTGACAGCCATGACGCCTCTCCCCAGGCAGGCCGGACCGGCTGCGTCGAACGGCCGGCCCGGTACGGATCAGGTCTGGATGCGGGCTATGTGGGACTGAGTGCGCTCGTGCAGCCCATGCTTGCCGTCGGCACCGCCGATGCCCGAGCGGCCGTGCCCGGCATGGACGCCCGGCATCGCCTCGAAGTTCTCCCGGTTGACCTAGGTCTCACCGAGGTGGAGCTTGTTGCAGCCGTGCAAGGCGGTCTTGACGTCGTTCCTGATCGCTCCTCCTCGAGACAGCGGGCATTGGACATCACCACCAGATGGCGCCCAGCCGCGACCGAGAGGACTCTCCCAGCGGACTCGGCGTCCTTAGTCGGCGCGAATGTGACCACCGCTCAGCCTTCGCGCCGTTTTCTCTCGGCATCGTCCCAGGCGGTCAGCGCCTGATAATCGGGCACGAAGCCCAGGCCCTCTGCGAGTCGGACGAGACCACGGTCTGCGAGGTCACCACGTCGACCAGCGCCGGGGCGTTGGCCAGCGCGCGCTCAAGGGCGCCGCGCAGATCCTCCGCCTTCTCGACCCGCTCGCCATGCAGCCCAAACGCGCGGGCCATGGCGGCATAGTCGGAGTGGGCGAGCAGCGTGCCGACCACGCGGCCGCCGTAATTGGCGTCCTGGTCGTAACGCTCGATATTCCAAGCCGCATTGTTGGAGACGATGAACACCGCCTTGGCCCCATGCCGGACAGCGGTGTCGATCTCCATCGCGTTGATGCCGAAGGCACCGTCGCCGGTGACGCAGATCACCTGCCGCCCGGGAAACGCCAGCGCGGCGGCGACGGCATAGGGGGTGCCGATGCCCAGGCAGCCGAACGCCCCGGCGTCGAGATAGGTGCCCGCTTCCAGCCCGACGCGGGCGAAACTGAGCAGGTCGCCGCCGTCTGCGATGGCGATGAAATCCGGATCGGCAAGTTCCCTGAGTGTCGCGAAGATGGCACCGGGATGCACCTTGCCGTCGCTGCCCACCGTCTGCTCGGCCGCGGCAGCGGCGGCCTTCGCGGAGCGCTCCTCATGGCGCCGACGCAGTCCCTGGGTCCAGGTGCGGTCGACCGCAGGCTCGCGGTTGCCGGCCGCCTCGACGATGGCCGCCAGGGCCAAAGACGGCGTGGCCAGCAGCTCAGGGTCGCCACGTCGGTTGTCGATCAGCTCGCCCGCCGTGTCGGCGATCCGGACGAAGCGTGCGTTCGGGAACACCGCCGGCGAGCCGTAGCCCATCTGGTAGTCGAGCTTGCGGCCGATGATCAGCACCACGTCGGCTTCGGTCATCGCAGCGGCCCGCATCGCGCCCACGACCGACGCATGGTCCGATGGCACCAGCCCGCGGCTCTCCTGCGTGTCGAGATAGACCGCGCCGCTGCGGTCGAGTAGGCGCACCAGCTCGGCACTGGCCTGCTTGGCACCCCGCCCGGTCATCACCAGCGGCCGCTTCGCGGACCACAGAGCATCGACCGCGGCGGCAACGCCCACCGGATCCGGCCGCAAAGCGCGCGGCGGCTTGGGGCGCATCCAGTCGTCGAGCACGAGCTGCGGCGGGACATGCGTCCGCAGCACGTCGGTCGGGATCTCGAGATAGACCGGGCCCGGCTCGCCCATGTCGCCCATGGCACGCGCCACGCCCTCGTCCAGCTCGCGGATCACCTGCTCCGCCACGCGCAGCGTGCGCGCCTGATTGGTCACGGGGCGTAGGATGTCGACGTGCGGTATGTCCTGCAGCGGGCCCATGTTGGCCTGCGGGCGCGACGTGCAGCCGCCGATCAGCAGCACCGGGATACGCGCAAGCATGGCATTGGCCATGGCTGTGACAGTGTTGGTGACCCCGGGGCCGGCGGTGACCATGGCCACGCCAAGCTGCCCGGTGAGCTCGGCATGGGCGTGCGCCATGTGGACGGCGGCACCCTCGTCGCGCACATCGACGATGCGGATGCCGAGCCGTGCGATATGGTCCCAGATCGGCTGGATGTGGCCGCCTTGCAGGCCGAACACCCGGTCGACGCCTCGCGCCTGGAGGAAACGCGCGATCCAGGCGGCACAGGCATTCAGATCGGCGTTGAGGTCAATCGAGCCGCTCGATGTGTTGCTCACCGGTCAGCCTCCCTTTGCAGTCATTAATTGTGTCTTGAGGACACGGTGCAGGTTCTTGCCGGTGGCGGTGCGCGGCATCTCCTCGTCGCGCACGAACGAGCAGGCACGCGGGCGCTTGTAGCCGGCGAGCTTGTCCTTGGACCAAGCAAGCAGCTGCGCCTCGCTCAGCTCGGTACCATCCTTGAGGACCACGACGGCATGGACGTACTCGCCCCATTTCGCATCGGGCAGCCCGACCACGGCCACGTCCCTGACCGCCGGGTGCCCACCGAGGACGGCCTCGACCTCCGACGGGTAGATGTTCTCGCCACCTGAGATGATCATGTTGCTTTTGCGGTCGACGAGATGGATGTACCCCTCCGCGTCCCGCCGCGCCATGTCGCCGACCGTGCAGTACTCGCCGCGGAACGCCTCCGCGGTCTTCTCCGGCAGCTTCCAATAGAGATCGAACGTGTACGGATTGGACGAGTACAGCTCGCCGGCCTCACCGTCCGGCACCTCGTTGCCATTCTCGTCCAGGATCTTGATCGGCGCGGAGCCCACACATTCACGGCCTACCGAGCCCAGCTTGGTGAACTGCTCGTGCGGATGCAGCATGGTGACCCAGCCGGCCTCGCTCGAGCCGTAGAGCTCGAA
>JAPJRA010000439.1:3476-4397 GCA_030824835.1 Geminicoccaceae bacterium
GTTGGGAAACATCGCCATGACCTCACGCTTGGTGTCCTGCCGCGCGGGCGCCGAGGAGATCATCAGCTTGGTGACCCGGGCGAAGTCGAGCCGCTCCCGTGTCGCCGCCGGCAGGCCCAGCATCATGATGTAATGGGTCGGCACCAGCGAGGTGAAGCTCGATCCGCTCTCCGCCAGCGTGCGGGCGCCATGCTCGGGGTCGAAGCTCTTGCGCGAATAGACGGCGGTCTCGGCACCGCAATAGGCGAAGGCGCCAAAGAAGTTGAGCGAGTTGGCGTGGCACAGCGGCATGACGAGGAGCGCCCCGTCGGTGCGGTGCAGACCGAGCTCGATCTCGGTGAACAGCGAGAGGAGCACGGCCGCCCGATGGCTGCGCAGCACGCCCTTGGGCTTGCCGGTGGTGCCCGAGGTGTACATCAGCGTCCAGGGGTCGCCGATGTCCACCCGCTGCTCCGGCTCCCGGTCGCTGGCCGCCAGGATGAGCTCCTCATAGGCGCGGTAGCCGATCGGACAGGGCGCCCTGCCGAAATGGATCAGGTTGCCGGACCGCACCGGCAGATCGGCGCGGATCTCCTCGACGATGTCGACCAGCTCGTCCTGGACGACCAGCGCCGCCGCCTCCGCGTTCTCGACGATGTAGCGCACGTCCGTGCCGGTGAGCCGGAAATTGATCGGCACGACGATCAGCCCGGCCTTCGCCGTAGCCGCGTAGATCTCCAACCACTCGACGCAGTTGTAGGCGAGCACGGCGACCCGGTCGCCCTTGGCCAGGCCAAGGCCGAGCAAGGCATTGCCGAGACGGCAGGCGCGCGCGTTCCATTGCCGAAAGCTCATCGCGCGGTCGAGGTCGCGCGCGCCCGGAGCATCGCCGAGCACGCGGGCATGGACGGCCAGCATCTGCCCGAGCGTCAATAGTAGATT
>JAPJRA010000440.1 GCA_030824835.1 Geminicoccaceae bacterium
TGGCAGCGGTCCACGAAGGCCGCGTGGGCCGGCGGAAAGCGCACATCGCTGCCCAACCGCTCGTGCCAGCGATTGGCCGTGGGTACCAGGCGCGCGTAGAGGGCAGGGCGCAGCGCGGCCACGATCTCCGGCAGCGGGTAGGCGAAGTACTTGTACTCGCCGCGGCCGTAGCCGTGCCGGGCCATGACCACCCGGCTGCGGAACGGCCGCTCCTCTGCATAGAGTGAGGTGAGAGCGGCACATTCCGCGGCCGTCAGGAGCGGGCCGGTGGTGGCGGCGCCATAGGTGTCGAGCTCGGCCTCGATCGCGGCCCAGTCCAGTTCGTCCACGGCCTTGGTCATGCCGGCATCTCGCGAGCCAGGAGCGCGCGCTTGCGCTCGACGCCCCAGCGGTAGCCGGACAGGGCGCCGTCGGTCCGCACCACGCGGTGGCAGGGGATGGCCACAGCCACCGGGTTGGCGGCGCAGGCCCGGGCCACCGCGCGCACGGCCCTGGGGTTGCCGATGCGGCCGGCGATCTCGGCGTAGCTCGCGGTCGAGCCCGGGGGGATCGTGCGCAGGGCCTGCCATACCCGCTCCTGGAAGGCGGTGCCGCGCACGTCCAGCGGCAGGTCCAGCCCGTGCGCCGGGGTCTCAACGAGGCCCACGACCTGCGCCACCAGCCGCTCGAAGCCGGCATCGCCGCCCTCGAGCCGCGCCTTCGGGAAGCGGTCCTGCAGCTCTTGCACCAGCGCCGCCGGGTCGTCGCCGAACTGGATGGCGCAGACGCCGCGTGCCGTGGCCGCGACCAGGATGGCACCCAGCGAGCACTCCCCGACCGTGAAGCGGATCTGGGTGCTGCGGCCGCCGTCGCGGTAGGCCGTCGGCGTCATGCCCAGATGCTCGCCGGCATGCTCGTAGAACCGGCTGCTCGAGTTGTAGCCGGCCTCGTAGATCGCCGCGGTGACGGTGGGCGCCCGGCCCAGCTCCTGCTGCACCCGCCGGGTGCGGTGGGCGCTGGCGTAGGCCTTGGGGGTCACCCCGGTTGCCGCCTTGAACAGGCGATGGAAATGGTAGGTCGACAGGCCCGCCGCCGCGGCCAGCGCCTCCAGTGCCGGTGGCTCCTCGGCCTCCTCGATGGTCCGGCAGGCCTGCACCACGGCCGCCGCGTGCCGCTGCGCCAGGCTCGGCTCGTTCGGCCGGCAGCGCTTGCAGGGGCGGAAGCCCGCCTGCTCGGCCGCGGCGCAGGATTCGTGGAAGGCCACGTTCTCGCGCCGCGGCTGCCGCGCCGCGCAGGACGGGCGGCAGTAGACTCCGGTCGTCGCCACCGAATAGTAGAAGACGCCGTCGGCGGCGGGGTCGCGCCGCATGACCGCCGCCCAGCGCCCATCGTCGCCGTCGCGCCGCACCGCCTCGGTGGTCGCCATCGTGATGCTCGTCATCCTGCCGGTCCTTCTCGCCGTGTCCGCCACCATACCGTGCCGGCCCTGGCTTGATGCCGGATGCGGCGAGCGCAAACACTCCGCGGCTTGCGCTCGAATTCGAGGAGGTCAGCCGGCCTTTTTGGCCTCGGTCGTCTTGTCCTTGCCCTCCTCCAGGAACCAGCGCCCGGCCGCGTCCGCCACATGGGCACCCGCCGCCAGCACCGCCTCATCCGGGACCTTGGCGAGCCTGGTGTAGCCGGGGTGGTGGTGCGGCTTGTAGGGATCGTTGCTGGCCTTGTTGTAGCAGCAGAGCAGCAGGTTGCGGCTCTGGTCGGAGTTGTTGGCGGCCGAGCAGTGCAGCGTGTTGGCATGGAAGAACAGCGCGTCGCCCGGCGCCATCGCGCAATGGACCAGCTCCAGCCGCTGCAGCGCCTGCTCGACCCGCTCGGGATCGGCGCCGGTCTGCCCGGCGACCCGGCCGTGGTCGAGGCGACCGAGCTTGTGGCTGCCCTTGAGCACCTGCATGCAGCCGTTCTTCCGCGTGGCCGGCTCCAGGGCGATCGCCACCGACAGCATGTCCGGCCACAGGCAGCCGTTCAGGTACCAGTAGCCGTAATCCTGGTGCCACTCCCAGCGCCCGCCGCCGCCGGGCCGCTTCATGGTCAGCTTGCTGTGATAGTGGTAGGCCTCACCGCCCAGCAGCCGCTCCGCCCCGCCGGCGACCCGGGCACAGCGGGCGATCATGCCGAACACGTCCTCGCCGGGGTGATTCCACAAGGCGAGCTCGGTCGAGCCGCCGGCGGCGTCGGCGACCTTCAGCCGTCCACCCTCGATGGCCGGGTCGGTGGCGATGACACGGTTGCACAGCGCCACCTCCTCGGGCGCGAACATGCCGCGCTTGATGACGTAGCCGTAGCGGTCGAAGGCGGCGGTGTCGGCCTCGTCGAGGTGGATGAAAGTGCGCATGGTGGTTCGTGGCTCCCGTTTGTTGGCACGGATGGTAGCGCCGCGGGAAGGCCGCTGGCCATGCCGATCTGACGAGGCTCGCAACCTCGGCATTGCCCGCGTAGGTTGCGCGCGTGGCGGAGGAAAACGACGGCCTGCGGATCGCACGTGCGCGGATCGCCGAGGAGGCGGAGAGACGCACGGGCATCCTCGACCTGAGCTGACTCGGGCTCAGCTCATTGCCGGTCGAGCTGGTTGCTTTGGAGCATCTTCAGGAACTCGATCTTTCTGGCAGCAGCGAGCTCTCGGACCTCGGCCCGCTGGCGGGCCTCGCCGCGCTGCAGAGCCTCAATTGCTCGGGTTGCCGATTACGGCGTAACTGCCCAGAAATCTGGTTCAAGTAGTCGTTGAACCGGCTGTAGTTATACGACAGTCATGTTCCCGACATACAAGCCGAGGTGCTTTCCCAGTCGGGAAGCGAAGATTGCCCGTCGTCGCTTCGGGCTCATCTTCTCGACGCCATCGCCGGTTCTATTGTTTTGACGGACGTCAAGCTCTTGCTGCTGGGCAATGGCCGCGCCGGCAAGACGCAGATACGCCACCGGCTGTGTTGGCAAGATTTCGAGGACGGCTGGGACTCGACCCATGGCGTCCGGGTCGAGTCCACCTCTTTTGCCACGGCCGAGCCCAATTCCGAAATCAAGCTGCACATCTGGGACTTTGGCGGCCAGGACATCTATCACGGCACCCACGCCCTGTTCGTGCGCTCGGCGGCCGTCGCGATGCTGGTGTGGGCGCGCGACACCGAGAATGCCGACGAGTACGAGCGGGACGGGCTGCGCTTCCGCAATCACCGGCTGCAGTTTTGGGCCGAGTTCGCCCGTCGCCAGGGGCACGCCGACAGCCCGGTCCTGGTGGTGCAGACCAAGTGCGACCGTGCCGAGGACGAGGTGCGCATCTTCCCGATCCCGGCAGAGACGATCGGGGCGCTGCCCTACTGCAAGCAGCTTCACTACAGCGCCAGGAACGATCGCGGTCGCGCTGCGCTCGACGAGGCTGTTCGCGACGCGATCACGTGGCTGCGTGATCCGGCGCGGCTCGGCGCACCGCTGATCGGTGCCGGGCGGCTGCGCGTCCGGCGACGGCTGGAGGAGCTGCGCGACGTGGATGCGGCGCTGGCTGTCGCGGAACGGCGGCACCGCACGCTGAGACAAGAGGAGTTTGGGCTGCTGTGCGAGGAGGCCGGCGGCGTCAGCTCGCCCGAGCAGCTGCTGCTGTACCTGAGCCATGCGGGCGTCGTGTTCTACCGGCAGGGCCTGTTCGGCGATCGGATCGTGCTGGACCAGGCTTGGGCGCTTGATGCGATCTATGCGGTGTTCCAGCGCGAGCGCTGCTACCGGCAGCTGCTATGGCTGCGAGGGCGGTTCACCCGCGCCATGCTGGAGCTGCTGGTGTGGCAGGAGCATGGGTCCGCGGAGCAGAAGCTGTTCCTCAGCATGATGCGGTCCTGCGGCATCTGCTTCGTCCATCGCGAGGCCGGGGATGCCACCGAGTACGTGGCACCCGACCTGCTGCCGGAGCGGGCCACGGTGGCGGACGAGCTGGCGGAGAAGTGGCCCGCGGACACGGCGCCCGAGACCGTCACTTTCGTCTATGAACTCCTCCATCCCGGCTTGGCGCGCGAGGTGATCGCCAACATCGGCAGTCGTGCCGGGGTCAATGCGCTTTACTGGCGTTGGGGCGTCTGCGTCTATGAGGCGGGCACGCGCAGCCGTGGGCTGATCGAGCAGGAGTCGGACCAAATCGGACGCGGGCGCCTCCGCGTGCAGGCCCAGGGTGGGCAGGCGACGACGCTGCTGCAGCGCCTCGTCGGGGAGGTCGAGGCGGCGCAGCAGCGGTTGGAGCTGCATGCGGCCGAGATCGTCGGTGTCCGTCAGGCGCCGGTCGGGATCGGTCGGATGGGAATCAGGGGGCAGGGCCGAGGTGGCGGGCGGGCCAGCACGCTCGACCATACCGATTTCGTCTGGTGAGGAGGGGCGGGGCA
>JAPJRA010000441.1 GCA_030824835.1 Geminicoccaceae bacterium
CGCGTCCTTGTGCAGCAGGCCGCGCTCGCCCAGCGCCCGCAGCACCACCGGCAGGCCGCCGGCATAGTAGAAATCCTCCATCAGGAACCGGCCCGAAGGCATCAGGTCGACGAGGCAGTGGATGTCGCGGCCGAGCTCGTCGAAGTCCGCGAGCGTCAGCGGCACGCCGATCCGGCCGGCGAGCGCCAGCAGATGGACGACGGCATTGGTCGAACCGCCGATCGCGGCCAGCGTGCGGATCGCGTTCTCGAACGCCGCCCGGGTGAGGATGTCCGACGGCTTCAGGTCCTCGCGCACCATCTCGACGATGCGCCGGCCGGCCATCCGCGCCAGCAGGTTGCGCCGGGCGTCGGTGGCGGGGATGGCGGCGTTCTCCGGCAGGCCGATACCCAGCGCCTCCACCATCGAGGCCATGCTCGAGGCGGTGCCCATGGTCATGCAGTGGCCGCTCGAGCGGTTCATGCCCGCTTCCGCCTCGTGGAACTCGTCGATCGTGATCTCGCCGGCGCGCAGCTGCTCGCTCATGGAGATGATGTTGGTGCCGGAGCCGATGATCTGGCCGCGATAGACACCGCGCAGCTGCGGGCCGCCGGAAACGCCGATCGCCGGCAGGTCGGCCGAGGCAGCACCCATCAGGAGCGCCGGCGTGGTCTTGTCGCAGCCCATCAGCAGCACGACGCCATCGAGCGGATGGGCGCGGATCGCTTCCTCGACGTCCATCGAGGCGAGGTTGCGAAACAGCATCGCCGTCGGCCGCATCGTCACCTCGCCCAAGGACGAGACCGGGAACTCGAGCGGGTAACCACCGGCGTCGAGCACGCCGTTGCGCACATGCTCCGCGATAGTGCGGAAATGGGCGTTGCAGGGCGTCAGCTCGGACCAGCTGTTGCAGATGCCGATCACCGGTCGGCCGTCGAACTGATCCTGCGGGGTACCCTGATTCTTCAGGAAAGATCGGTAGTAGAAGCCCATCTTGTCCTGCCGGCCGAACCAGGCCTGGCTCCGGAGCGGCTTCTTGTTCTGCATCTGATCGCTCATGCTACTCTCCGTCACGTCCCCCGATGGCGCGCCGGAGGCCGCCGGGCCACGAACTCCGCGTCACTTTCTCTTGTTGTAGACATCGACGAACACGGCAGCCAGCAGCACCAGGCCCTTGATGACCTGCTGGTAGTCGATGCCGATCCCGAGGATCGACATGCCATTGTTCATCACGCCCATGATGAAGGCGCCGATCACCGCCCCGCCGACCGTGCCGACCCCGCCATAGGCGGAGGCACCACCGATGAAGCAGGCGGCGATCACGTCGAGCTCGAAGCCGAGGCCGGCCTTGGGCGTCGCCGTGTTCAGGCGGGCCGCGAAGACCAGCCCGGCCAGCGCCGCCAGGGCGCCCATGTTGACGAAGGTCAGGAAGGTCAGCCGCTCGGTGTTCACCCCCGACAGCCGGGCCGCCTTCTCGTTGCCACCCAACGCGTAGATGCGCCGCCCGACAACGGTCCGATTGGTGACGAAGGCATAGATGCCGATCAGCACGAACATGATGATCAGGACGTTGGGTAGGCCTTTGTAGGATGCCATGAGATAGGCGAAGTAGACGATGACGCCGGCGGCCAGGATGTTCTTGCCGACGAACAGCGCGAAGGGCTCGGTCTCGACCTGGTGATGCTGATGCCGACGCCGCGTCGCCTGGCTGAAGTAGATCATGCCGGCCGCAGCGGCCACGCCTAGCGCCAGCGAGGCTAGGTTCAGCGTCTCGCCACCCAGCATATCCGGGATGAAGCCCGACGACAGCTTCTGGAAGCCGGCCGGAAACGGGCCGACCGACTGGCCGTGCAGCAGCGCCAGCGTGAGCCCCTTGAACACCAGCATGCCGGCGAGCGTGACGATGAAGGAGGGGATCTTGTAGCGGGCGACGAACAGGCCCTGGATGGCACCGATCGCCGCCCCCGCCAGCACGCAGAGAATGGCCGCCGGCAGGGCCGGAAGTCCGAGCTGGACCATCATGACGGCAGCCAGGGCGCCGATCAATCCCGCCACCGAGCCGACCGACAGGTCGATGTGCCCGGTGACGATGACCAGCAGCATGCCCAGGGCCATGATGACGATGTAGCTGTTCTGCAGCACGAGGTTCGTCAGGTTGAGCGGCTTCAGCAAGGTCCCGTTGGTCATCACCTCGAAGAACAGCATGATGGCGAACAGCGACAGCAGCATGCCGTACTGCCGGACATGGCCCTTGAGGTACTTACCGTAGGTTCGATTGTCCGGGCTCGCTGCATTGGCAACGGAAATGTTCTGCATCGTCTTAGGCCACGTCTTTCATGATCATGCGCATGATGCTTTCCTGCGAGGCGTCCTTCGCCTGCAGCTCACCGACCAGGCTGCCCTCGTTCATGACGTGAATCCGGTCGCAGAGGCCCAGCAGCTCCGGCATCTCGGACGAGATGACGATCACCGCCTTGCCCTCGTCCGCCAGGGCATTGATGATGCTGTAGATCTCGTACTTGGCGCCGACGTCGATACCGCGCGTCGGCTCGTCGAGAATCAGTACTTCGGGCTGTGAGAACAGCCACTTGCTCAGCACCACCTTCTGTTGATTGCCGCCGGAGAGATTCAAGGTCTCCTGGTAGACACTGCTGCAGCGAATCCGCAGCTTGGCGCGGTAATCATTGGCAACCTGCAGTTCCCGGACGTCGTCGATGATCTGGTTGGTCGAGACCTGCGGGAGGTTCGCCAGCGTGACGTTCTTGCGGATATCCTCGGCCAGCAGCAGACCGTACTGCTTGCGATCCTCGGTGACGTAGGCGAGCCCGGCCTTGATCGCCCGGCCGACCGTCGAGACGTCGATCGTCTTGCCGTGCAGCCGGACCTCGCCGCTGATCCGCACTCCGTAGCTGCGCCCGAACAGGCTCATGGCAAGCTCGGTGCGGCCGGAGCCGATCAGCCCGGCGATGCCCAGGATCTCCCCCTGCCGCACGTGCAGGCTCACGTTCTTGATCATCTGCCGCTCGGGATGGAGCGGATGGAACACCGACCAGTCGCGCACCTCGAACACCGGCGCGCCGATCCGTGGCGTGCGCTTGGGGTAGCGGTCGGCCATCTCGCGACCGACCATGGCCTTGATGATGCGGTCCTCGCTGATCGGCTCGCGGCGACAGTCCAGCGTGTCGACGGTGGCCCCGTCGCGCAGCACCGTGATCTTGTCGGCGACCTTGGCGACCTCGTTGAGCTTGTGCGAGATCAGGATCGAGGACATGCCCTGATGGCGAAACTCCACCAGGAGATCCAGGAGCGCCGCACTGTCGCTCTCGTTCAGGCTGGCCGTGGGCTCGTCCAGGATCAGCAGCCGCACGCTCTTGGACAGGGCCTTGGCGATCTCGACCAGCTGCTGCTTGCCGACGCCCAGATCATCGATCAGTGTGTCGGGCGATTCCCTGAGGCCGACCTTCTCGAGCAGCTCGCGTGTCCGCGCGTAGACGGTGGCTCGATCGATCACACCCAGGTGGGCCGGCTCGTTGCCGAGGAAGATGTTCTCGGCGATCGAGAGCTGCGGCACCAGCGCCAGCTCCTGGTGGATGATGATGATGCCCAGCTTCTCGCTGTCGCTGATGGTCCGGAACCGCTGCTCGGTGCCGTCATAGACGATCTCGCCCTCGTAGCTGCCGAACGGATGCACACCGCTCAGCACCTTCATCAGCGTCGACTTGCCGGCACCATTCTCGCCGACGAGGGCATGGATCGTGCCCGCGTCGACGGCGAGATTGACCTCGTTCAGCGCACGGACGCCTGGAAACGTCTTGGTGATGTCGTGCATCGCCAGGATCGTGGTCATTGATCGACCCCCTGGAATTCGTCTCGGAGCGTGGACCGGCGGGTGAGGTGCCGTCGCCCTGGCAATGGCGACGGCACGCCCGCAGCGTCGACTAGTTCAGCTGAGACGCCTCGTAGTAGCCGCTGTCGACCAGGACCTGCTGCCAGTTGGAGGCATCGACGGTCACGGGCTTGAGCAGGTAGGCCGGGACGATCTTGACCCCATTCTCGTAGGTCTTGGTGTCGTTGACCTCGACCGTGCCGCCGCTCTGCAGCGCGTCGACCATGTTCGCGGTCACCTTGGCGAGCTCGCGCGTGTCCTTGAAGATGGTCGAGGTCTGCTCGCCAGCGATGATCGACTTGATGGACGGGACCTCGGCGTCCTGCCCGGTAACCACCGGCATCGGCAGGTCCGGCGTGCCGTAACCGACGCCCTTCAGCGACGAGATGATGCCGATGCTGAGCCCGTCATAGGGCGAGAGTACCGCGTCGACCCGCTTGTCCGTGTAGTAGGCGCTGAGCAGGTTATCCATGCGGGACTGGGCCACCGCCCCGTCCCAGCGCAGGGTCGAGACCTTGTCCAT
>JAPJRA010000442.1 GCA_030824835.1 Geminicoccaceae bacterium
GATGTAGCCGGTCTGGTAGGCCAGCAGCGCGTAGGCTGCCGCATGGCTCTTGTTGAAGCCGTAGGAGGCGAACTTGGCCACGGCGTCGAAAATCGTGTCGGCGAGCTTCGCACCCACCTTGCGCTCCACCGCCCCCTTCACGAACACCTCGCGCTGGGCGTCCATCTCCGCCTTGATCTTCTTGCCCATCGCCCGGCGCAAGAGATCCGCACCGCCCAGCGTGTAGCCGGCCAGCTGCTTGGCGATCTCCATCACCTGCTCCTGGTAGATGATGACCCCGTTGGTCTCGCTCAGGATCGATTCCAGCAGCGGGTGCAGGTAGCTCGGGTCCTCCTGCTTGTGCTTGACGTTGATGTAGCGCGGGATGTTGTCCATCGGCCCCGGCCGGTACAGCGAGACCATCGCGATGATGTCCTCGAAGCAGTCCGGCCGCAGCCGGCGCAGCGCGTCGCGCATGCCGACCGATTCCAGCTGGAACACGCCCTGCGTCTCGGCCCGCGACAGCAGCTCGAAGGTGGGCACGTCGTCGAGCGGCAGATCGGCCAGCACCAACGACGTGCCGCGCTCGTTGACCAGCTTCTCGGCCTGAACCAGCATCGTCAGCGTCGACAGGCCCAGAAAGTCGAACTTGACCAGGCCCGCCTTCTCGACGTCCTTCATGTTGAACTGGGTCGCCGGCATCAGCGCCCGCGGGTCGCGGTAGAGCGGCACCAGCTCCTCCAGCGCCCGGTCGCCGATCACCACGCCGGCGGCGTGGGTCGAGGCATTGCGCGGCAGGCCCTCCAGCTGCAGGGCGACGTCGATCATCCTCGCCACGCTGGCATCGTCGTCGCGCGCCTCCTTCAGCCGCGGCTCCATCTCGATCGCCTGCGCCAGCGTCACCGGGCTCGCCGGGTTGTTCGGCACCAGCTTGCAGATCCGGTCCACGAGACCGAACGGCAGGCCCAGCACCCGGCCGACGTCGCGCAGGGCCGCCCGGGCCTGCAGCGTGCCGAAGGTGATGATCTGGGCGACGCGGTCCGCACCGTAATGGTTGCGGACATAGGTGATCACCTCGTGCCGCCGGTCTTCGCAGAAGTCGATGTCGAAATCCGGCATCGACACGCGCTCAGGGTTGAGGAAGCGCTCGAACAGCAGCCCGAAGCGCAACGGGTCGAGATCGGTGATCTCCAGGCTCCAGGCCACCACCGAGCCGGCACCCGAGCCGCGGCCGGGGCCGACCGGCACGCCGTGCGCCTTGGCCCACTTGATGAAGTCGGAAACGATCAGGAAATAGCCCGAGAACTTCATCTGCGCGATGACGTCGAGCTCGTAGGCCAGGCGCTCGCGGTAGGGCGCCGCGGCGGCCGCGGCCGGCGGCGGCTTCATCGCCGCCAGCCGCCGCTCCAGGCCCTCCGCGGCCTGGCGGCGCATCTCCGCCTCCTCGTCGTCCGCGAAGGTCGGCAGGATCGGCTCGCGCGACGGCGCCATGAAGGCGCAGCGGCGGGCGATCACCAGCGTGTTGGCGATGGCCTCGGGCACGTCGGCGAACAGCGTCCGCATCTCGTCCGCACTCTTGAAGCGCGCCTCGACCGAGACCCGCCGCCGCTCCTCCTGCGCCACCTGGACGCCCTCGGCGATGCAGATCAGCGCGTCGTGCGCCTCGTGCCCGCGCGCCTCGAGGAAATGCACGTCGTTGGTGGCGACCAGTGCCACATCGTGAGCATAGGCTAGATCGAGCAGCGCGGGCTCGATCGCCTCCGCGTCCTGATCGCCGTGGCGCACCAGCTCGACATAGAGCCGGTCGCCGAAGGCCGCCTGCAGCCCCAGCAGCAGCTGCCTCGCAAGCTTGGCGTCGCCGCGCCGGAGGGCCGCATTCACCGGCCCGGCCGGGCCGCCGGTCAGGCAGATCAACCCCTCGGCGTGCGCCGACAGCTGCTCCAGGGTTACCCTGACCTCGGCCCCGGGCTCGGCCTCGGTGTAGGCGCGGCTCATCAGCTTGAGCAGGTTGGCGTAGCCTTGCGCATCCTTGACCAGGAAGACCAGGGGCTCGGCCGCCGGCTGCCGGCCGGGGGTACGCGTCAGCACCTCGATCGGGGCCAGCGCCAGCAGGGCACCGACGATCGGCTGCACGCCGGTCTTCTTGGCCGCCGCACAAAACTGCATCGCCCCGAACAGGTTGGCGTCGTCGGCCACGGCGACCGCCGGCATCGCCTGCGCTCGGCAAGCCTTGGCCAAGCCATCCACCCGGACCGTGCTCTGCAGCAGGGAAAAGGACGAGCGGACCCGCAGGTGGACGAAGTCGGCATGGGGCATGAAGGGGCTCTCCGAGGCGGTCCGCATCCTACCGCGTCGAGCGGGGCACGAGGCAACGCCAGACTGCCACCTATCCACAGTTTCCTTCGCGGCGGTCAACGATGTAGCCCCTGCGGGCAAATGCATCCGCAAAGGTCGGTCGATACCCCCCTCATCCGCCTGGAGCAGGTCGTCCGTCTGGCACCCGAGTTGGGCCGCGCCACCAGCGAGCCACTGCTGCCCTAAGACGCCGGACCCGCTTGGCCGGACGTCCGCAAGCGCTTTGACTTGACTCGGGTCGGCATCCAATCAGGGGTTGACCAGCAGGATTCGGATGGATGTAGCCCCGCCATCGAGCAAGACAGCCGCGTCGTCAAAACTTGGAGCTTCCAAATATCCCGTGGCATTGTTGCTGAAGCCATACGGCTCCATCGGTACGCCGAAAAAACTACGGTCGAGCTTCGCATTGTTGTTAACATCCTGAACCACGATGACGGCGTAACGGCCGGGATCCACGTTGCCCAAGGTGACGATGTTGTTGACGGCCGCGCTTGCCCGCAACGCCAGTGCGGCGTAGCGGCTCGGCGCAATGAGAATCGCCTGGCTGTCGGCCGCGTCGACGGCGCGCTTAAAGCCCTCGGCGCTATCGTACAGTCCGATCATGACCGTGCCGCGCGACGAGTGGATGCCTTCGACCGCGATACTCAGCTCCGCGGCCTCGGCCACCAGGGGCAAGAGCAGTATGGCGCCTAGAGCGGCTCGCATCGATCGGACTCTACGCTTGGGTCTGACCGGCTTCTGATACAAGTCTCGCTCGCCGCGGGGAGTTCACCCTCGTCGAGGGCCATGAGCAGCGAGCCGACGCGGCTGATCGAGGACATGCAGTCCGCCAGAGCCGGAAAATTGTCGACCAGCCAGTTGAGCGCCGCCTGCACCGTCACGAAGGCGGCCGCGGCCTGGGCCACCTCGCCCAGCGACATGGTGCCGACCAGGTATTTTGGGGCACACACGATCCAGGCGACGACCGGGGCCACCAGGATATTGCCCTGCGACACCAGCGTGATCCGCATGAGCTGCCCGCAAAGGGTGCGCCAGCGCGTGATCACCTCGTCCAGGGCCAAGCCCAGCGCACCATGCCCGGCGATCTCCCCTGGTGGCGCCACACCGGTGCCGCCGCGCTCACGGAGGTGGGAGGCGATCGAGCGGAGCTGGGCCTCCGCGGCATTCTTGCCGGCGATCCCGCTGACCAGGCGGCGGCCGATGACGGTCATGGCGATCGTGACCAGCCCCGAATAGATGGCCACCGTGATCACGAGGTACTTGGGCACGGTGAGGACGTGACCGAACACGGAGACGATGAGGTCACCCCCGACGTTCCACAGGATACCGATGAAGGTGATGGCGTTGAGGACCGCCGTCAGCAGGCCCACCACCAGGTTGATCGGGGCAGCGGTTGCCACCCGCGCGTCCTCGGCGATCCGGTACTCGGGGTTAAGGTCCTCGCCGAGTGTGAACCGAAGGTGCCGGGCGCGGTCGTCGATCAGCCAGCGGTCGATCAGATTTTGGGTCAGCCACGCCCGCCACCCCCGCTGGGTCGTCATGCGCGCCCACACCAGCAGCATGGCCACCAGCAGGCTGGAGCCGGCGAGAGGCAGAAAGATCATGGCCTGCGCGCGCAGAGCCGAACCGTCGCGGCGGCCGAACGCGTCGAAGAAGTCGCGGCTCCAGAGGTTCAGACGGTACTGGATCACCAGCTGCAGCAGCACGCAACCGACCAGCAGCCCGGAGAGCAACCACGCCCGCCGACCGGACGGGCCGTGCCAGAAACCCGAGGCACTGCGCCAGAATCGGGACGCCAGCAACCGTCCCGGAGAGGACGGCCGGGTCCGGCTCTCATGGTTGTACGATCGGACCACCGCCAACAATGCCCAGGGCCCAGAGCACGATCAGGACCAGGAGGACGAGGCCGAGCACGCCACCGAGCCCACGCCCGCCATAGCGGTTGTAACCGTAATAGCCGCCGCCGCCCCCGAGCAGGACGAGCAGCAGCACGATGATGAGCAGGGTGTTCATGATGCGCCTCCATGCCGCCGTCGCGGCGCTCGCGACGACCG
>JAPJRA010000443.1 GCA_030824835.1 Geminicoccaceae bacterium
CTGTAGAGCCGGCGCTCGTTGAGGTCACGGATACGCGGTGCGAAGCGGAAGCCGAGCAGGTGGCATAGGCCGAAAACGTGATCGACCGCCCCGGCGGTGTCGGTGGCATGTTCGCGGATTACCAGCTCGCTCTCATGGTCGAGCAGGCCATCGAGGACGTGCGCGGCCTCGCCGGCATTGGCTGCAATGACCTTGGTGTGGAACGGCGTGAAGCGGTCGGTGACGTGGGTGTAGAACAGCACGCCGGGATCGGTGCCGTAGCGGGCATTGCGATCGGCGCGACCCTCGCCCTGACCGCCGGCGCGGAAGAACTGTCCATCCGACGACGACGTGTCGCCCGGTCCCCAGACCTGGGCGAGAGGATGCGCGGTATGGCAGTCAACGATCGCCGCCAGCGCCGACAGATAGGTTTCGTCGCGCACATGCCATTCTGCGGTCCAGCGGAGGCGGGGCAGCGTCAGCCCGCGCGAGCTTTCGGCCATGCGCCCGAGGCCGAGATTGGTCGCATCGGCGAGTATCGCGCCCATCAGCGCGGATTGATCGGAGGCCGGCTCACCGCTGCGAGCATGGACGAAGCGGTCGGCGAACCCTGACCAGGCGGCGACCTCGACCAGAAGGTCAGTGATCCGCACACGCGGCAGCATCGCGTAGAGACGGGCCTTCAGTGCCTCGGCATCGTCCGACGGGGATCGCCGGATCGGCGAGATCAGCAACTGCCCGCGCTCGATCGTCACATCGACCAATTCGCCCGTCGCCGCTGCCCGTTCCACCTCGGTCATGCGCCGGGTCAGCAGGGTACGACGTTCCTCATACCATTCGGCAAAACCGGACGGCACGGCCAGGCGCAGGTTGCCATCGGCGCGCATCGTGTCGAACGCAGGGGTCGGCAGCAGGTAATCGTCGAGCGTGCGATAGGCGCGACTGCCGTCCACCCAGATGCTGCCGGAGCCGAGCCGTTCGCGCAGATGGACGATCACTGCGATCTCGTAGGCGCGGCGGTCGATCGTACCTTCGGTCGGTTGGACCACCTTGCGCCAGCGCGGCTTGATGAAGCTGGTCGGCAGTCGCTTCGGCAGGACCGAGCGGCCGTCGCGGTACATCGTTCGCAGCGCCTCGATCGCGCCGAGCAGCGGGTCGCCCGACCTTGCGGTGCGGAAGGTGAAGGCGGCGAGGAAGGCCGGTGCGAACCGGCGGACCGCAGGGTAACGCTCGACCACCTCCTCCAACCCATCGTCGGCCGAGCGGGTGAGACCCTCGGCGAAGCGGATGCTGCGTTCGAACTGGTCCCAGCCCATGCGTTCGTCGATGGCGCGGAACGCATCGCGACCGGTCGCGCGGGCATCGACCAGCAGGCGACCGAGCCGCGCATGGAAGCGGGCGGTGTCCTTCAGCATCCGTGCCTGCCCGAGCAGCCGGTCGGATCGGGTGCGGTCGGCGCGGCGGAACAGCGCTCCCACCATCTTCTCGACCATGACCAGGGCGGCGTCGGTCAGCGCCGCCTCCATCTCGATCATGGAGGCGACCAGCATGGCAAGCCGGCGCGGACGTTCGAGGCGGCGAAAGTGCTGCGCGGTGATGATGCCGGCGGTCCGTGCGATGACGGCGTAGCGAGCGGCATGGATACGCCGCGCCCGATCGGCTGTGATCCCGATGCCGCGCACCGCGTCGAGCCGTTCGATGATCCCCTTCAGGTTTGCGGCCGATGGGGCTTCCGGCCATTCGCGTATCCAACCAAGGCGGGTCCGGCCATTGTCGTCGGATGCGATCAGGCGTTCTAGCGCCGCTTCCTGATCGGCCGAGCAGTCGCGGATCAGTCCGGTATGCGCGGCCTTGCGTGCCTGCGCCCGCACGATGAGGGCGAGACGTTCCAGCGTCGATGCCGCAGGCAGCACGATCCGGTCGAGCCGCAAGCGATCGACCATGCCGGCGACGATTGCCTCGCCCCGATCGGTCGAAGTGGCGATCTCCGATCCCAGCGCCAGCATCGATCGCACGTCAGTTCGGTCGAAGGCGCGCACACCGAGATACGCTTCGATCTCCGCGCGATGCTCGCGCAGCGTAGTCGCACGAGCAGAATAATCGGCGAAGTCGTCGGTTCGGCAACCGATCTGGTCGGCGAGCAGCGACAGCATGGCGGCAGGCACCGCCTCACCCGGCAGCAGCGCACGCCCCGGATGGCGCAGGTAGCAGAGCTGCACCGCGTAGCCGAGCCGGTTCGGTCCGCGCCGGCGCCGCGACACCTGTCCGAGGTCTTCGGGGCCGAGCGTATAGAGCCGTTCGATCGTAGCTCGGTCGGCAGGCGGATCGAAGATCGCGCTGCGCTGCGCGGGCGACAATATGGTCCTGGACGGCATCGGCTTCCTGTTCGTCACGCAACAGGGAAGCGGCCCTGTTCACGGAGCGTAGACCACAATACGGGTTATGTGACATTATGGCGATCGATCGACGGGCAATGCCGCTCCGTCACGCAGACGGACGTATATGTGACAACACTCATCGGCTACGCGCGGGTCTCGAAAGCCGACGGCAGCCAGCTCCACGACTTGCAGCGCGATGCCCTGCTGGTGGCTGGCGTCGATCCCGACCACATCTATCAGGATACGGCTTCAGGCCGCCGCGATGATCGTCCCGGGCTTGCGGCCGGTCTCAAGGCGCTGCGCTCTGGCGATACACTCGTCATTTGGAAGCTCGACCGGCTCGGGCGCGATTTGCGGCATTTGGTGAACACAGTCGGCGACCTCACCAAACGCGGAGTCGGACTAAAGGTGCTGACTGGTGAAGGTGCTTCGATCGATACCACCACCGCAAACGGCCGACTGATCTTCGCCATCTTCGCAGGGCTGGCGGAGTTCGAGCGCGAGTTGATCGTCGAACGCACCAAGGCGGGGCTCGCGTCCGCGCGTGCCCGCGGCCGGCAGGGCGGACGACCGTTTAAGATGACACCGGCCAAGCTACGGCTTGCACAGGCGGCTATGGGAAAGCCTGAAACCAAAGTTGCCGAGCTATGTGCCGAGTTGGGCGTCACTCGGCAGACGCTCTACCGGCATGTCACGCCCGATGGGCGGATTAGACCGGACGGTGAGAAGCTGCTTGCTCGACGAAACCGCACGTCGTGAGCCAACCGATCTCTGAGACAATTGCGCTTCGCCCAGGGTTTGAACGTCTCCTCTTCGGTGTGCTTCTCGCATCCACCATCGGCGATGAGATTACGCAGGTGGCGCTCGTGTTCCGGGTAGCTCCGGCCGGCTCTGGTCCGCAAATAGCAGCCCTGCTGATTGCGCTTCTGCTGCCCGGTGCTTTGGTCGCGCCGTACGCGGGCAAGCTGGTCGATCACCACGATGCTGCAAAAATCCTCGCCGCGACCTCGTTGGCGCAGGCGTTCGTCTCGGGCGTGATCGCGTTCACAGGAGGCGTGACCGCAGCGCTCACCGGCGCGGCCATGCTCAGCTTCCTGTTCGCGTTTAGCGGTGCCGCGACGTTCACGCTGGTACCGATCGTGGGCCGGGCGGCCGGGCTTTCGGTTGCCCGCGTTAATGCCGCGACCGAGTTCGCGAGTGGCGGCGGCTCCGTGTTCGGGCCGCTCGCGGGTGGGCTGCTGGTCGCGTCCGGCGGTACCGCAGTTGCGCTTCTCTTCGACGCAGCCAGCTTCCTGCTGCTTGGGCTCGTCATCGTACTCTCCCACCTCAGCCGGCCGGGCGCACCCGATGCCGACAATCCTGGCTGGACGCCGGTGGCCGTGTTCCGGGGCTATGCGCCGATTGCCCGCCAGCGACGCATCATGCTTCTGCTCGCCAGTTTCTGGGTCGTTATTATGGCGCTCGCGATTGCGGACGGTGTCTATGTGTTTCTCGTAACCAACGTTCTCAGCCGAGGTCCGTTCGCATACGGGGCGTTCATTGCCGTCTGGGCAGGAGCCTATCTCATCTCTGCATGGGCCGCGGGTGGCTATGTCGAACGTAACGCCCGCTGGACGGCCCTTGTCGGACTGGGAAGCATCGCGGCTTCATTTCTGGCAATAGGTCTGACCGGTGCGCTCGCCCCATCGCTTCCCCTGGCGGTCGTCGCCATGGCGTTCCTCATCGGCGGTGCGGGCAATGCCATCTACAACGTATCGGTTCGCACGATCCTACATACCACTGTGAGGCCCGAGCTCCACGGCCGCGCCGCCGCGCTTTATGGTGCTGGAACCCGCATCAGCGAGGGTAGCGGGTTTGCAATTGGCGGCCTGCTTGGACCAGCGCGTGTCCTCATCGCATACATCCTGTCGGGTGTCGTCGCACTGGTGGCGGCCGGAGGGGGAAGCATTGGCCACCGCAGCCGCTGAGGCTGGACGTGATGCTTAGCGTACGTTTTTGGGCCTTTTCTCACCGGTCCCC
>JAPJRA010000444.1 GCA_030824835.1 Geminicoccaceae bacterium
ACCGTCAGCGTCTCCTTGATGGCTTTGCCGCCGACACCGAGTAGGCGCAGCATCCGGACGGTCGCCTTGCGCGGGAAGCGACGGCCGTGCTGGCGGAAGTAGCGGGCGCGCTCCAGAATCCGGTTGCGGACCTGGCGCGGCTGGTAGCTGACCTGGTGCGCCTTCTCGGCCACCGCTCGCGGCACGCACACGGTGGCGAGCTTGCTCTGGACGAACAGCAGAACGGTTTCCTCGCGCTCCTCCAGCACGAAGGCCGGGCGATAGCCGTCGCCGATGCGCCGGTCGCTGAGGTAAGGCTGGATCATCCGGGGCCACTCCTGCCGGGGCGAGGTGTGGCCGTTGCTCGGGGTGGGTTGCTGCATCGCCCCCCTCCCCTACGCGGCCACGGCCAGGGCAGCGGCTGCCGGATCGGCGGTATGGCCCTGACGGCCATGCAGGAAGTCGACGGCACGCTGCGCATGTGCTGCGGCACCGAAGATCGCCCGCGTGTCGCCTTGCAGGACCTGGAGCCAGCTGGCGAGGTAGGCGGCGTGATCCGGCCGTGGCTCGAGCTCGAGGCCGAGGTCGGCGGCCAGGAAGGCCGCGCCCAGCTCGGCTACCAGCTCCTCGCGCGCGTAGCCTTCGTCGCCATGCCGCTTGCGGCCAAGGTCGCGGTCGAGGCGCGCGGGGTGGCGGGTCCAGTGCACGCACTCGTGCCCGAGGACGGCGTAGTAGCTCTCCGCGTCGCGGAAGGTCTGAAAGGGCGGCATCCGCACCTGGTCGGGCTCGATGGCGTAGCAGGCCCGGTCGCCGCCGTGGCGGATGTCGGCACCCAAGGCGGCGAAGAAGCGCTCCGCGCCCTCGATGCGCCGCACCGGGTCGAGCACGGGAGCGGCGGGGGCGTGGAAGTGCGCCGGCAGGCCGTCGACCTGCTCGACGTTGAACACGGTGTAGCCCTTGAGGAACGGGATCTCCCGCTCCAGCTCCTCGCCGCTCTCCTGGTCGACCTCGCTCCTGCGGATCCTGTCGGCGTAGACGACCAGCGAGCCCTTCTCGCCCTTGCGGACATGGGCGCCCAGCTCCAGCGCCTGCCGGAAGGTCAGCCAGATCGGGGCCGAGTAGCGCCGCTCCATGGCGGCCGCCCAAAGCATGATAATGTTGATGCCGCGGTAGGGCGCGCCGTTGCCGCGCAGCGGCTTGGTGATCCGCCCCGCCGCGTGCCCGGCGTCCCAGGGCCGCAGCCAAGTGCGGACACCCTGCTCCAGATCGGAGATGATCCTGGCCGTCACGCGCTCGTAGACGTCGCGCCGGTTCGGCTCGTCCTGTCGTCCCTGCATGGCCTTCCCCCTTGGGTCGCCGGTTGCGCCTGCAACCGGACGAGGCCCAAGCGGCCGGTGGAGCGGGGAATGCCGTCAGGGTCGGCGGCGCCGGAGGGGGATCGCCCGGGCTGCACAAGCGCAAGCGCGGAAGGCCGGGGAGACCGGCGCTGCCGCCACGCGCAGCGGGGTCGCCTTGACGGCAGGGGCCGCAGGCCCGGCTTGCGTGCCAAAGGGTTCTGGCGAAGCCAGGCCGCGGATCGGCGTGAGAGAACGTCGCCGGATGATCGAGACGCCCTCAGTTGGCCTGGGCGCTGGATCAGGCCGAGCTCCAGGAGAACATTAGGTTGGAAATGAAGCTGCTTACCATGCTGCGCACGCACGGCCGGGAGGGCAGGACCTGCAGCGCAGCCTCAATGAGATCAGGCTATATGCCGAGACAGCCCAACTCGCCCCGCTCTACGTTTTCGCGCAGACGCTGGCTCAGCATCGCGGTCTTTCGCTCGGCATGTAAGGGCCCCCCTGCCCTTTCGCACTAAGGGCCAGGATCAGAAGGATAGCAGAAAGCCGCTAGGAGGCTATCCGATAGCTAGCTGAGGTCCAACCGGCATCTGGACGCTATCGGATATCCGATAGCTTGCCGGTATCGGCAGGGCATCGGTTGACCATCGGTCCGCGCTCGGATAGACTTTCGATACTAGAACGCTATCTTGCCTGAGCAAAAAGTCATGCCAACCATCGTCTTCGCAAGCCCCAAAGGCGGGGCAGGCAAGTCCACTTCGGCCGTCATCCTGGCCACCGAACTCGCCCTGAAAGACGTGGAAGTGGCCATCATCGACGCTGATCCGAACAAGCCGGTATCGCTCTGGGCGAAGCGGCCGGGGCGCCCCGAAAACCTCACAGTTCTGTCCTCAGTCTCCGAAGAGACGATCATCGAGGAGATCGAACGGGCGGCGCAGGAAACGACCTTCGTTGTCGTCGATCTCGAGGGCACCGCTTCCATGATGGTCGCCTATGCGATCAGCCGAGCCGACCTGGTGATCATTCCAACCCAGGGCTCGCAGCTAGACGCCGCGGAAGCGGCCAAGGCCGTCAAGCTCATCCGCCAGCAGGAAAAAGCTTTCCACCGCAAGATTCCATACGCGATCCTGTTCACCCGCACGAGCGCCGCGATTCGCCCACGGACTCTCCAGCACATCCAGGACGAGTTTCAGCGCCACGGGGTGAACGCCTTTCGGACGCACATCACCGAGCGCGAAGCTTTCCGAGCGATCTTTTCCTTCGGCGGCACCCTGCAGAGCCTGAGTTCCCAGCAGGTTAGCAACCTTGAGAGCGCCATCGGCAATGCCCGTGCCTTCGCGGCCGAGGCCATCTCGTTGTTGCGCCAGGCAAGCGTTGCAGAAATCCGCCAGCCCGAGGAGGTCGCCCGATGAGCAACGCCCGCGCCGGTGTGTTCGACGCCGAGGACGAGCTCGATGTCAGCGGCTTCGCGCCAAAAAAGGTCGAGCCCGGCAGCAAGCCCGTGGCGCCGGAGCAGGTGAGGGCGGTCTCCGAGGGCTCCAGTTTTCGCAGCCGCGAGCCGGCCGGCAGAACGGCGCCTCCGGCCGCACGGCCCAGGCGCGAGCCGCGGCTCTATCGCACCGGCCGCAACATCCAGCTCAACGTCAAGGTTCGCCAGGAAACGCTCGACTCCCTCTACGAGCTGTCCGATCAGCAGGGCTGGGTGCTCGGCGAGACCCTGGAACACGCCCTTGAGGCGCTCAGACGTGAGCTTCTCGCTCGGCAAAAATGAGGGTTTCGGGCGGCCGACTCGCTCTTCGGAAGCGACTACGTAACATATTGATTCAATTGGTATTTTAGAGGCGGCGTGACCGCACGAATCACTCCAAGTGTGAAGGATTCGGGGAAGAGTGAAGCGTATCGACGAAAAGATTCATTTTTCAACTTCATATTTGGGCCTATACCGAAGCCATGTCGGATGAGGAGAAAACCAAGCTCAAGACCCTGGACGTCAGGCCGCGCAACAGGGAGGCAATCAAGCCTGCCGAGCTGATCCAGGTCACTGGCCATCACGAGCTCACGCTGAATGCGCGGCGCTCGATCACCATCCTATGGTACAACGCCCATCTGCAAGGGATCGAGGAGGGCAGGGACTACTCGATCGAGATCGACGATCTCAAGCCGGACAACCACAAGGGCTATGAGATGGTCGAAGAGGCCATCGAAGCCCTGATGCGTACCATCCTGACGATCAGACTCGCTAGCGGTAAGACCCGGCGCGTCCAGTTCCTCGGCGGCAACGACCTCGACGATCCCGACCGCCCCGCCGGTGCCCTGACCTACAGCTTCGACAAACGCCTGATCGAGATTCTCCGGGATTCGACCATCTGGGGCAAGATCGCCATACCCGTGCTGATGGCGTTCACCTCGAAATATGCGGTCAGCCTATACGAAAATATCGCCCAGATGGCCAATCTCTCGAAGAAAACCTTCCACACCTACACGCTCGACGAGTTCCGCGATCTGCTCGGCGTTCCGCCCGGGCGCTACCGGACCTTCGGCGAACTCAACAAGCATGTGATCAAACTCGCGGTCGCCGAGGTCAACGCCCTGGCCGCATTCGGCCTAGCCATTCTGCCGGTCAAGCAGGGCAAAAAAGTAACGGAGATCCGGGCGTCCTGGTGGACCAAGGAGCCGACGGCTCTGCGTGAGGCCTGGGAGGAGCTCCAGCGCACCAAGCTCGGCCGCCGTGCCCGGGTAGCGGGCGCGGCTGAACTCGTCATTCCCGCCACGCCATCGATCGGCAGGCTGATGCGCAATGACCGCAAGATCCTGAAATCAGAGTTATAATTGCCCCGGACCCCTCACATTTACCGATAGCCCACTCGGCAGGATGGGCAGGGAAGTCCTGCCTTTGCCGCCGCCACCATGCTGCACTGTGGATCGCCCCGAAGACCTCATAATAGCGCCCCGGATTCCTCACATTAGACCCCGAAAGTCTCATAGAAAACTTTTGTCCTCCCCGATTCTCTCACCGGAGTCCCCGAATCCTTCACATTTTTGCTTGCAATTGTTTGAAT
>JAPJRA010000445.1 GCA_030824835.1 Geminicoccaceae bacterium
GGTCTTGTGGGCAGCGATTGTCGCAGTTGTCGAATGTGCCGTCGTGAGGCCACACGCGCGCCGTATGGTCCTCCGAGGCGGTGACCACGCGCGTGCCGTCCGGGCTGAACGCGGCGGCACGGACCGGGCCCTCGTGGCCGCGCAGGACGCTGGGCTCGACACTGCCGTCGGCACGTCACACGCGCGCCGTGTGGTCCTCCGAGGCGGTGACCACGCGCGTGCCGTCCGGGCTGAACCCGGCGGCATTCACCGGGCCCTCGTGGCGCAGATCAAACAGCTCACGCTGCTCGACCAGGCCCTCGCGAAGCGATGCCCATAGCTGGGCTACCAAGGGACGATCTGGCTCGTCCATTTGCTCGGGCAGTCCGGCCCGAGCAAGGAGGATGCCGGTGACAGCGTCGCCGCTTTGCGTGACTTGCAGGGAGAGGTTGGCCAGTCGTCGTGAGTCGATGCGCCTCGCCGCGGTGAGCTGACCATCGGCGAGGCGCTTGTTCGCCTCGGCTTCATGCCACTGCCAAGCGAATAGCCCGGCTACGATCGAGAGCAGAAGGGTCGCTGCGACCACGCCCCGATCTGCAAAAGCCGTGAGCGCGCGAGCAGGCGCAGCGTATCAAGCTGCCGTGTGCGCTCGCGCTCCGCAGCCTCGGTGGCTGTTC
Organism: Geminicoccaceae bacterium; assembly: GCA_030824835.1. Lineage (GTDB taxonomy): Bacteria > Pseudomonadota > Alphaproteobacteria > Geminicoccales > Geminicoccaceae > Benzoatithermus. The sequence goes on from JAPJRA010000445.1 coordinate 657, forward strand.
CACTCAGATCGACGAACTCTCGCTCCAAGGCCGACAGCCATGGATCCCGGAAGCCGGCCGTACGCAGCCACTTGAACTCGGCGAGGTCGCCGCCGCGTGCCATATCCTCGTCCCGTCGACCTCGGATGCTCCAGCTCTGGGCGGCATCGATCAGCCGGTCCAACGAGCGCTTGTCGACGGCGCGGGTGGTATCAGGCTCGTGCCGGCTGGCCCCCATGCCACGCAGCCAGAAGCGATAGTCCGGCCATTGCGTGACCAGCTGCTCGTGCGCAAGCTCGACCGTGATCGCGTCTTCGCCGCCGCTGTCGTGGCGGCGCTCCCAGCTCTCGTGCAGGGCCATCTCGACCAGAGCGAGGTTGCCGGGCTCGCCGGCGACGTCCTTGACCACCTCGTCGGCCAGGGAGGCGGCGCGGGCCTCGCTCTCGCCGGCCAGCAGCAGCGGCTTCTCGACGATGTCGCGCAAGGACTCGGGCGCCATGGCGCCGAGGAGGAAGCGGCCGGCATTGCCGTGGGCGGCGAGGCGGTCGCGCAGCCGCTCGTCGTCGGTGTGCAGGTGGTAGTAGTCGCGGCGCATGGTGCCGACGACGCGGCGGGCGAGGTCGCCTTCAGGCGCCAGGGCGAGCAGGGCGGCGAGGAATTCGCGGCGCTTCGTGTCGTCGGTGGTGAGCGTCCACAGCTCCTCGAACTGGTCGACGACCAGGAGCAGGGAGGCGCCGGACGGGCCGGAAAGGCGCAGGGCGTCGCGGATCGAGCCGGGAACGCGGGAGCGGATCGCCGTGCCGAGGGCCAGGATCATCTCGGGGGCGATGCCGGCGGCGGTAGCGGCGCGCTGGGCGCCCTCGACCAAGCCCTCGAACGGGTCGGTGCCGGGGCGCATCTCGACGACGTGCCACTGGCCGGCCTCGGGACGGGGACGCATGGGATCGGCCAGCGCACCCTCGCGGAAGGCCGGGATCAGGCCGGCCTTGACCAGGGAGGACTTGCCCGAGCCGCTGTCGCCGGTGACCAGAACCAAGTTCGTGGTCCGCAGCCGGTCGACCAGCGCCTTGGTCTCTTCGCGCCGGCCGAAGAACAGGGCGGCGTCCTTGGCCTCGAACGCCTCCAGGCCCATGAAGGGATCCTCCACCAGCCGGACGGGCTGGGCGGCGTCGAGGCGGGCGGCAACGCGGACAAGGTCGGCAAGGCCGCGCCCGCCCTCGGTCAGCCGCACGCCCTGATATTGCTGGGCGAACGGCGGCAGGTGTGCGAGGTCGCCCGGGTCGTCGGCAATGATCGGGACGAAAGGGTAGGTGCCGCCCTGCCGCTGCTCGGCGATGACGCGGTCGAGGGCCACGCGCACCTCGAGTCGGACCCAGTTGCGGGCACCCTCCCGCGTCAGCAACAGCCCGAACGAGGTGGACTGCTTGGCGATCGCCTCTTCGAGCTGGTCCTGCCAGGGCGTTCCGCCATGCAGCCGGTGCGCGCCGTCGGGGCGCTTGTCGACCCAGACCTCAAGGCCGGCCGCCTGCGCCTCGGGGCTGGACTCGATCGCCGCCGCGAGCTTGATCGCACGCTCGGTGTCGGCGCCCGCGTGCGACAGGAACAACAAATGCGCCATGCAATATTGCGCCGAATATCTCGCCCCGCCCTCAGGTTGCGCCGGCCGCGCCGTGCCGGCAAGGGCCATCGTCGGGCTTGCTGGCGTGTCAGGCGGCCTTGGATCGCGGCGGGCGGCCGGAGCGTTCGGGCGTGGAGGACGCCAGCGAGGCGAGACAGGCGAGGGCGGGGCCGTCGAAGCGGCGCGATGCCAGTGCTCGGTCGAGCAGAGCGAGATCGATCGGGCCGTGGTAGGGGGCGGCGCCCGGCAGCCTGAGGGTGAGCATGGCGGCCGCGAGGTCGCTTTGGTCGGGGTCGCAGGGGCCCGTGCCGTCGAGCAGGTGGCGGATGCGGGTGCGCAGGGCGGCCAGCGGGTCGAGCGTCGGGCGCGGTGGCGTGGCTGGGAATTCGTTCGTGCGAGTTCGTGGTGCCGGCTCGGGAGGGGCGGCGGCGGGCAACTCGTTCGTGCCATCCGCCACGGTCGGGGCCGGCAGGACCAGACGGTCCTTCTTGGCCTTGCGGTGGGCGAGAAAGGCGCGGTGGGCGCGCTGGGTCGCCATGCCGGCAGCGGAGGCATAGCGGATCGCCGTGCCGAGGGAGAGGGCGTGGCGCTTCGCGCCCAGGTCGCGGCCGGCGTCGCCGTTGCGGGGCATCGCGGCGAGCACGCCGGCTTCCGTGCGATCGGCGCGGATCTCCTTCCACATCGCCACGGCGAGGGCCGTGACCAGCTTCTCCTCGGCCTCGTCCTCCGGGGCGAGGCAGCGGCGCAGGTCGGCCAGATGCTCCGCCCAGTCCCCTGGATCCTCCTCCGGCAACAGGCCGAACCCGCGCGCCCGCAGGCCGTGGCGCAGCGCGTTCATCGCCGAGCGCGCCTTGCCGGCCTCGGTGTTCGGGCCGCGCTTTCTGGGGGCGGAGGGGGCATCGGGGATCGGAAGAGCTGAGGTCATGGCGGCAGGTCCGGGCAGTGGGTGAGCCCGCGCATTATAGCAGATCTAGGAATAATATCCAAGGCATGCGTGCGGCTGGGTCCGAGGCCGGTCTGCCGCGGTAGCCACACCTCGTCAGGAGTCCAGAACAACGGCGACGTGGCCCGCGACCCACGCGGAGGCTTTCCGGCGACGTGCCGAGAGCGTAGCGTCCCCTGCAGACACAGGCCAAAGAGCGGGGTGGTCCAGGAATGGACGAAGCGGGGGCGGACCAGGGGCGGCCACCGGGCGTGGCACCGAGCCCATTCGCGCGCGCGGCCCAGCTCCTTGCCGATCAGACGCCGACGGGCATGCGGGCCCTGGCCGTTGCCGCCGATCGCCTGGAGGCGGCCTCGCCCGACCTGACCCGGTTGCTGCGGTCGTCGGCCGTCCGGGTCCATCTCGCAGCGTACCCGCGCTGGAGCGACGAGGCCAATGCCCAGCGTCGCCGTCTCTTCCGCGAGGTCACGGCGGCCAATATCTGCCTCTTGCTCACGGGGGTGCTGAGCGGCCTGGTGCTGGCCGAGACGGCGCGGCCCTGGCTGGAGCAATCGACTGGGATCCCTCACCCTGCGCGATGGTTGGGACTTGCCACGCTCGTGCTGGGAGGTGCCGCAGCCATGCTCGGCTACCAGGCGCGCGAGAACGATCGCCTGCGGCGCTGGCTGACCTTGCGCGCGAATGCCGAGATGGAACGGCTCGCCGCCTTCAAGGCGATCGCGGCCGGAGCCGTCCGGGCGGGGCCCGAGACCGCCGGAGTCGCCCTGGCGCTGGTCTGCCGGCACCTGCTCGACGACCAGCACCGCGGACTGATCGACCGGGCGAAGCGGCATCGGCGGTCCTCCGGCTTGACCAACCTCTGGGGTGGGCTCGCCACGGCACTGGCGTTCGTCGGCGGTAGCGGTGCCGTGATCGCCAGCTTCCAGGACGACCAGATCTGGATCGCGCTCGCGGGCGTCGTGGGCGCCGCATTGGGTGCCTACGCGCTCGGCCGCGAGGGCCTGAACCGCGATCGTGGCAATGCCGATCGCTACGAGAAGGCGGCCGTGGCCCTGGACGAGCTGGCGGGCCGCGTCGATGCCGTGGCCGAGGAGATCACGGCCGGGAACCTGGAGAGCCTCACCGCCTTCGTCGCCGCCATCTCGGCCCAGCTGGCCACCGAGCACAAGC
>JAPJRA010000446.1 GCA_030824835.1 Geminicoccaceae bacterium
GCAGTCTGTAGAATAGGATGCAGCAAGAGACGGCGACCGGCAACCCGGTAGTGTCCATGGGACGGGTAGCCGCCGCCCCGGCCGAGCGGATGTTAGAGGCGTTGTTCGCCCGTGCCTGCATCCCCGGGCTCGCGCGCGGCCGCATCAGCCCGCGCCGCGGGTCGCGGCCCGCGCGAGCGCCACGGCGCCCAGCAGCAGCGATGCCGCCAGCAGGAACGGTGCGCCGGGCAGGTGCCAGGCGCGGTCGCCGGCGATGGCGGCGGCCGGCGGGGGCATGGCGGATGGGCTGTCACCAGTCAAACGGCAGCAGTGTGGTGATGGAAGCTTGGTAACCGTACAAATGTTTTGCATACGGTTATGCTGTCGTGATCGCGCGGCATCGCGCTGAAAGAGCGCGCCTATTCCGGCGGAGGCCGTGTAGAAGACCGGAGGCGCCTCCCGGCAGGGAAGGGGGCGCCGCCGACCCGGTGGGCGGCAGGCGCCGCGCGATGGCCGAGGGGATGCCGCACCGCTGCGTCGACCTCGGCGGTCGGGCCGGCAGGTTCCGTATAGGTGCAGGGATTGCCTCGATGCGAATACTCAAGCCCATCGCCAAATCATGGCGTCGCGCCCTGCGCGGCTCGCGTCTCCGGCAGACAGCCGACGGCAAGCGCGCCGCCACGTCCATGGCCGGATCGTTGCAGCATGCCATCGATCGATTTTCCTACTTTCAAGGCGTGCTGCATCTGGTCGGATGGGTCCATGCCCCCGATGCCAGGCTGAAGGCACTGAGCCTCGAGCTTCCCAACGGCCGCCGGTACCCGCTCGACTTCAGCCTGCTGCCCAGTCCCGATCTGGCGGCCATGTTCGGACCGGTCGCCCTGAACAGCCGCTTTCAGGCCACCGTCGGCCTCGACGTCAGCCCCGCCGAGGTCGCCGAGGCCGCGCTTCTGGTGACGCTGAAGGGGCGGGTGCCGGTACGGATCGACGGGCTCGGGGCGGCGGTCGGCGACCCCGCGCACGAATTGTTCGGGCGCTTCCAGGAACTCCTGCGGCAGCGAGCGCCTGGGCGACTGTTGGAGGTCGGCTCACGCGCCCGGTCGGGCGTGGTCCGCCGGGATCTGGCACCGCCGGGGTGGGAGTATAGTGGCCTCGATGTGATGGATGGGCCGAACGTCGATGTCGTCGGCGACGCGCACCGGCTGTCGTCGCTGTACCCGAAACACCAATTCGACGCGATCATGGCCTGCTCCGTGCTCGAGCACCTGATGATGCCTTGGAAGTTCGTCGTCGAGCTGAATCGGGTGTTGAAGCCGGGAGCCATCGGTGTCTTCACGACCCATCAGTGCTGGCCGCTGCACGATCAGCCGTGGGACTTCTGGCGCTTCTCGGACATGGCCTGGACCGGACTGCTGAATGCGGCCACGGGTTTCGAGATCATGGCCGCGCGGATGGGCGAGCCGGCCTTCGTGGTCGCCCAGAAGCTTCAGCCGGTGACCGCCTTCGCGGAGGTGCCGGCCGGTGCGCTCGCCTCGTTCGTCTTGTTCCGCAAAGTAAGTGAAACGACGCTGGATTGGCCTGTGGAGCTCGAAGCCATCACCAATACCGCATACCCGTCGGATGTAATTGCCGTCGATCCCCAGGCCTCGCCCGAGAACTAGGCGAGCGGAACCAGCCGGTTGTGGCGTCCTCGGGCTGCCGGGAAGCAGGGACACGATCGAGGTGGGCTGCTTGTGCCCACCATCCGCAGTGCAGCGCGAACGGCTGTTGCGCAACCGAGGTCGTGGCACATGCACACCCACCGATACTGACGACGAGTTCCTTTGGAGCACGACATCTTGTGGTTACCATCCATTGGTCGCTCGCGTAACAGTGAAGCGCCATGAACGTGGTCTTGTGAATGTTCCTCCTTCTCGCTACGTTGCCCGTCTTATAAAACTCAAGGATTTTCAAAATGAAAAACTTTTCAATCTCTCTTGCTGTCGCCATTTCGGCGTTTTGCCTGACCGCTGATGGCGCTGGCGCCACGCAGCTCGCCACCCCCACTGTCGGCAATTGCACCGGACGGAACTGCGCCAGCGTTCTCCTCAAGGGCAACACATTTGTGACCGAGGGCAGAACGCTGCCATTTGTCGTCCAGGTTTACGGCGGGAATAACCAGTGCTTGCGGCTGGAGACGACACAACAGACCGCCGACCTCAGGATCGTCGTCATCGCTCCCAACGGGGTCGTCTACAACAACGATGATGGTGGTGCATGTTCTCTGTGTTCCCTAGTCAAGATTCTCACTGGTACGCGCAGCGGTTACTACACAGTCCAGCTGGCACAGTATGGAGGTGTTGCCGTTGAATCCAACTTCACGATTCAATATGGGCGGTATAATGCAGGTAATCCCAACTGCAGCAGCCCCACGCTGCCGCAAATGACCCGGAAGACCCTGGACTAAAGTACATACTCGATCAAAGCACTGAACACTGCCGCTGCCAGGGGCCTGCTCCGATCAGGCTTTCGATCGGAGCAGGCGAAAGTCGTCGGGGTGGCCGGTCCTGACCGTGCGGCCTCGGGGCTTTTCTCGGCCCCGGCTCGCCCATGCCCGCCGACCCGGCCCGGCTTGACGCCGGCACGCCACGGCTCCAGATCGCCCGGGGCCAGGCGGCGCCCGATGGCGGGGTGCCGGCCGGTGGGGGCTCGCTCGCAGGCATGAAGGTGGCAGCGATGATCGTGGTCGGGCTGCTGGTGGCGGCGGTGATCGGGGGGGCGTGGCTGTACACGCCGGACCGGTCGCGGGCAGCGCTGGAGGCTGTCTACCTGCAGTCGCCCGGCGACTATCTGGAGGTGGCGGGGCTGCGGCTGCACGTGCGCGACAGCGGGCCCAAGGACGGGCCGGCGGTGGTCATGCTGCACGGGTTCGGGTCCAGCCTGCACACCTGGGAGCCGTGGGCGCAGGCGCTGGGCGACCGGTACCGGGTGATCCGCCTCGACCTGCCGGGGTTCGGCCTGACCGGGGCGGACCCGACGGGGGACTATTCCGACGCGCGCGGCGTGGCGGTGCTGGAGGCGCTGCTGGACCGGCTGGGGGTCGGGCGGGCGAGCCTGATCGGCAACTCGCTGGGCGGCAGGCTCGCCTGGAGGTTTGCCCTGCAGCACCCGGAGCGGGTGGACCGGTTGGTGCTGATCTCACCCGACGGGTTCGCGAGCCCGGGCTTCGCGTATGGAAAACAGGCCGAGGTGCCGGCCATGGTCAGGCTGATGCGCTACGCGCTGCCCAAGACCATGGTCCGCTCCAGCCTAGTGCCGGCCTACGGCGATCCGGCGGCCATGACCGATGCCCTGGCGACGCGCTATTACGAGCTGATGCTGGCGCCGGGGGTGCGGGAGGCCATGATCGCGCGGCTGGACCAGGTGCGGCTGGAGGACCCGGAGCCGCTCTTGCCCCGCATCCGGGCGCCGACCCTGCTGCTCTGGGGCGAGAAGGACGCGATGATCCCGCTCGCCAACGCGAAGGACTATCTGCGCCTCCTGCCGGACGCCAGGCTGCAGGTGCTCCCCGGTCTCGGGCATGTGCCGCAGGAGGAGGCGCCGGCGGTAGCGCTGGCGCCGGTGCGGGCGTTCCTGGACGGGGACTAGACGGGAGAGCCGACCGATGCGTCACGGGCACGGGCTGGGGTCGCTGCGCGACGTGCGCCTGTTCATCCGCTACTTCCGCGAGGCCGCTGCGGTGGCCCGGCACGTCCTGCTGGCGCTGGGCACGATCCTGCTACTGTTGGCCGTGGTGATCGCCTATGCCGAGCACCAGTCGTTTGGCCGCGCCTTGTACTTCACGGCGATCACCGGCTTGACCGTCGGCTATGGTGACATCGCGCCCGTGACAGTGCTGGGGCGCGCAGCCAGCATCGTCGTGGCGTTTATCGGCGTCATCCTGAGCGGCATCTACGTCGCGATCGCCACCACCGCGCTTACACGGGCGGTGCACGCCGTGGCGCAAGGAAACGAGAACGAGGCCGAGGTCGGCCACAACGGCGGCTAGGCCACCTGTCGGGAGCCCTGCGTGCTCGGGCGTCGTCGGGATGGCGGCCAATCGGGCGGGACAGGCATGCGGAAACGTGGCACCAAGTGTGGCGAGAGTCACACCGGAGTGCAGCCGCGCTCGCCATAAACGCGAGGCGCCGGGCTCCAGGTGGTTCTCCCGGTGGACCTGGCGAACAGCGGCCGTGCCGTGATGCGCGGCGATAAGGAGCGTCGTGACGATGACTTGGAAAATCTCTCTGCCGGCGGCCCTGGCCCTCGCTTGCGGCGCGGGCCTGCTCGGCATGGCCTCGCCGGCCCGGGCCGAGATCATGAGCTACTCGGCCACGGGGTTCGTGCGGCATTGCCC
>JAPJRA010000447.1 GCA_030824835.1 Geminicoccaceae bacterium
GTGCAGATCTACATCTGGGCTGACAGCCCCGAGCGGGCGTTTGCCGAGCGGACGGCCGCCGCCATCATGGTGCTTCTCGGCTTTCTGATCCTGATGAACGCCGTTGCCATCTACTTCCGCAGAAAGTTCGAACGCAAATGGTAGCCTTGGCGATAAACGAGCTCGAGGCCCCCGCGGCTTCGTCGGCGACGGCCTCCACTGTCAAGATGACGGCTCGCAATCTCAATCTTTGGTATGGCGCCAAACAGGCCTTATTTGGCGTCAATCTAGAGATCAGCGAGCATCAGGTCACGGCCCTGATCGGCCCGTCGGGCTGCGGTAAGTCGACATTCCTGCGCACCCTGAATCGCATGAACGACACTATCGACGGCTGCCGCATCGAGGGCGACATTCGCCTCGATGGGCGCGACGTATACGCTCCCGACATCGACGTGGTCCAGCTTCGTGCCCGGGTAGGCATGGTGTTCCAAAAGCCCAACCCGTTCCCGAAGTCGATCTACGACAACGTCGCCTACGGACCCCGCATTCACGGCCTCGCGCGCGGTAAGGCCGACATGGACGAGATCGTCGAGGCGGCGCTGCGGGGCGCAGGTCTGTGGGACGAGGTCGCCGACCGGCTCGATCAGCCTGGCAACAGCCTGTCCGGCGGCCAGCAGCAACGCTTGTGCATCGCCCGCGCCATTGCCGTCAGCCCCGAGGTGATCCTGATGGACGAGCCCTGCTCAGCCCTAGATCCGATCGCCACGGCCCATGTTGAGGAGCTGATCGACGAGCTGCGGGCCAGTTTCACTATCGCGATCGTCACCCACAACATGCAGCAGGCGGCGCGCGTGTCGCAGCGCACTGCTTTCTTCCATCTCGGCAAGCTAATCGAGGTCGGGCCGACCGAAGAGGTCTTCACCAAGCCGCGCGAGCAGATGACCCAGGACTACATCACCGGCCGCTTCGGCTGAGGAATTGCAGATGCCAGACAACGAACTTCCGGTGCGCAAGCACACCGTCCGCGGCTTCGACGAGGATTTGGCTGAACTGACCGGTAAGATCGCGACCATGGGTGGTCTCGTCGAGCATCAGCTCGTCGCCGCGGTGGAAGCCCTGATGTCACGCGACTCCGAGAAGGCGGACAATATCATCAGGGACGACGACCGGATCGACGAGCTCGAGGAAGAGATCGATCAGCTCGTGGTCCGCCTGCTGGCGATACGGCAGCCGATGGCGATTGATCTGCGGGTCATCGCGATGGCGCTCAAGATATCGAACGATCTCGAACGCATGGGCGACTACGCCACCAACATCGCCAAACGAACCCGACGCATCAACGTGCACCAGCCGCTCAAGCCGCTGATCACCATCCCGCTGATGGCCGGCATCTGTCGCAGCATGGTCAAGGATGTGCTCGACGCCTACATCGAGCGCGACGACCGGAAGGCCATGGAGGTGTGGCACCGCGACCCCGAGGTCGACGAGTATTACAACCAGCTCTTTCGCGAGCTGCTCACCTACATCCTTGAGGACCCGAAGCTCACCGGAGTATGCATCGACCTGATGTTCGTCGCCAAGAACCTCGAGCGGATTGGCGATCACGCGACCAACATTGCCGAGAAGATCCATTACATGATCCACGGTGACCAGCTCCACCGTCCCCGGAGCGATGCGCCATGAAGCCTCTGATCCTGGTGGTCGAGGACGAGCCATCGCTGCAGAAGCTTCTGGCCTACAATCTGGAGGCTGCGGGCTTCGAGGTCATGCAGGCCTATGACGGCGAGGAAGCGCAGACACTGATCGACGAGCGGGCTCCGGATCTGCTGCTGCTCGACTGGATGCTGCCGCAACTGTCCGGCCTCGAGCTCTGTCGCCGCCTGCGCCGACGCGGCGACACCGCACATCTACCGATCATCATGCTCACCGCCCGCGGCGAGGAGCCGGACCGGCTGCGTGGCCTCGACACGGGCGCCGACGACTTCATTGCCAAGCCGTTCTCGCCGGCCGAGCTGATTGCGCGCATCCGCGCCGTGTTGCGTCGGGTTCGGCCGGCGTTCGCCGAGCAGCTGCTCAGCTTCCACGATCTGCGCATGGATTTGGCCGGCCATCGCGTCCATCGCGGCGAGCGCGAGATCCACCTGAGCCCGACTGAGTTCCGTCTCTTGCGGCACTTCCTCGAGCATCCCGGCCGGGTGTTTAGCCGGGCCCAGCTGCTCGACCGGGTGTGGGGGTCCGACCTCGAGATCGAGCTGCGCACGGTCGACGCCACCATTCGACGTCTGCGCCGGGCGCTCAACGCCGGCGGCGAGGCCGACCTGCTGCGCACGGTACGCGCCGAGGGCTACTCCCTCGACCACAAATATGCCGGCGTCCCGTCGGACGGCGAGCGGTCCAGCGCCGAGGCCGCGCTTCCCAACGCCGATGCCTGAGTGCCTCGCCTAGCGGATGGTGACGGGCAGGCTCACAGCGGTGCCCATCGGCGGCCACCCGGCTCCCAATAACGCGCTCAGGCTGCCGACGCGGGAGCGAAGCATGTTAAGCAGCCGTTGCGCCGGGAATTCCTCCTCAGGCCGGATCTGTATGTCCAGCGGCGCCTCCGGTGCCAGCTGCAGCAAGCGTCGGACCGCGGCCAGCGCCTCGTCCAACCCGCCCAGCTCGTCGACCAGACCCAGATCCAGAGCCGTTGCCCCCGCCCAGACGCGCCCCTTGGCGATCTCGCGTGCCCGTTCCGGCGACAGGTTACGGCCCTCGGCGACCAGATTGGTGAAACGGTCGTAGAGCCAGCCGACCAGGTCGTCGACCCGTGCCTTGGCGCCCGGCGAATAGGGCTTGTTGATCGACCAGATGTCGGCATGGTCGCCGCGGACAAGCTCTGCCCAGTTCAAGCCCAGCTTGCGCCAGGCTTCGGCGAGGACGGGCTTGCCCGCCACGACGCCGATCGAACCCGTCAACGTGCCCGGCTGCGCCACGATGTGATCGGCAGCCAGCGCTATCCAATAGGCGCCGGACGCCGCGGTGGAGCTCATCGAGACGATCACCGGCTTGCCCGAGGCCTGCACGAGCTCCACCGCATGACGGATCGTCTCCGAGGCCACGGCCGAGCCGCCTCCGGAATCGAGCCGTAGCACTACCGCCCGCAGCTGCCTGTCGTCGGCAATGTCCCTCAACACGCCGGCCAGCTCATCGGCCGCGATTCCGTCGACCAGGGAGCCCTCGCCGCGGGTGATCATACCGGCGGCGCGTACCAAGGCGACCGTCGCAGCGGGGGCCTTGGGCGCCGGCCGCTGTGCCGCGTAGTCGCTGAGGTCGACCACACGGGTCCCATCACCTAGCCGATGAAGCGATGTGTAAGTCGTCTCGTCGCCGTAGCGTAGCGCGTCGACCAGCATGACAGAGCGCGCTTCGTCGCTGGAAAAAGGCCCCCGGTCGATGAGGTCGCGGACCTGCTCTGGGGCCAACTTGCGTCCCTCGGCAATGCCGCTCACCAGCTGGCCGTTCAACGTATCAAGCAATGCGTCCAGCTGCTCGCGATTGGGACCTGTAAGCTGACTGTCGGTCAGTGTTTCCATGGCAGTCTTGTACTCGGCGCGACGCTGGACCTCGACATCGATACCGAGGCTTGTCAGCAGGTCGTGGGCGAGCGGCACCTGCGCCGCCAGGCCGGTAAGACCGACCAACCCCACCGCCTGCAGGTCGATCTCGTCGAATGCGGTGGCAAGATAGTAGCCCTCGTTGCCCGAGCTCAGCTCGCCGAAGCTGTCGGCATAGGCAATGGCGAACTTGCCGCTGGCGCGAAACCGCTTGACCGCATCGCGCAGCTCCTGGGTGGCACCAAAGCCGTTGGAGGTTTCGGCCAGGTGCACCAGCAGCCCACCCACCCGCGGATCGGCCGCCGCAGCGTCCAGCGCCAGAACGATGTCCGTTATGGTCGGGCGAGCGCGCAGCTCGAGATTGAGGACGCTCGGTGCGACACTGCTCTCGGACAGCCCTTCGCGCCAATCCGCGGTCAGCAGCATCCTTCCAGGCAGCTCGGGCACGTGCGCGATGAAGCGAGCGATAACGATCGCCACCACGACCGCAACAACCAGCGCCAAGCCACCAATGCAGGCGAGCAGCCCGATCAGGAAACGCCGCATGCCGGCTCCCGGCTCATGCGGCGGTCGCCAGTCGCCGGCGCAGACGCTGGCTTTCGGTCTTCAGCTGACCACAGGCGGCCAGGATATCGCGACCACGCGGGGTACGCACCGGCGAGGCGTAGCCGGCATTCTCGACGATCTGGGCGAAGGCGTGGATCCGATTGCTCGACGAGCAGGTGTAGGGTGCGCCCGGCCAGGCGTTGAAGGGGATGAGGTTGACCTTGGCGGGAA
>JAPJRA010000006.1:0-12210 GCA_030824835.1 Geminicoccaceae bacterium
GGCGACGCACTCCGCCTCATCAACCGCATGCTGCAGCCAGGGGAAGCCGATCTTGAGGGCGATGGTGTCACCGCTCGAGTTTCTGTGCGCCCTCCTGCGGCGCTCGCTGGCGCCGGGTAGGCCGGTCGAACTCGGCGGCGCCGCGGTCGACTGGCCGGCGCTGGTGCGGCTCGCGACCGGGCATCTGGTGGCGCCGGCGATCACCGACGAGGCGCTGGGCCAGTTGCCGGCCAGTGCCGAGCGCGACGCCGTGGCGGGGCTGCTCGGCGACATCCGCCGGGCCAACGCGCGGCGCAACGCCGGCGCGCTGCGGCAGGTCGAGGCGATCGCCCTGGCGCTGGGCGGGCACGGCATCCGGCCGGTGCTGCTCAAGGGCACCGCACGGCTGGTCGAGGGGCTCTATCCTACGCCGGCCATGCGGCACATGCAGGATATCGACCTGCTTATCCCGACAGGGCGTCTGCAGGATGCGGCCCGGATACTGCAGGAGCTGGGCTACCGGCATGGGCGCGCGGCTGCCACCTGGCCGGCGGAGCATCACCATCTGCCGGTGCTGCGCCCGAGTGGCGGCGGGCTGCCGGTCGAGCTGCATTCCAGGCTGTTGACGACGGTGCACGAGCCCCTGCTGCCCCTGGCACAGGCCTGGGCGTCGGCCCTGCCGATCCGGGTCGGATCCGGACATGCAGCCGTGCTAGCCCCGGCCGATGCCCTCATGCACATCGTCGGCCACGAGCAGCTCAATCATCAAAGCTACCTCCTGGGGCATCTGGGCTTGCGCAGTGCCATCGAGACAATGATGCTGATCGACCAGGACCGCGAGCTGTCCGCGGAGGTGCTGGCGCGGGCCGGGCATGCCGGCTTTCTGCGGCCGTTCGCGTCGATGCTCCTCTTGGGGGCATGGGTCATGGACCAGCCTTGTCCGTTGCCGACTGGTTCCGATCGCTGGCTCAGTCGTGCCATGGTCGCGCGGGCACGCTGGCACCACGATCGACCCTGGGCGATGACGATCAGCGCCGGGTTGGGCGCACTACTGGCAATGGCCGATCTGCTGCAGCGACTGCCCCACCATCGCCGCAGCCTCCCCCGGCGCCTGCTGCAAGGCACGACCTACATCAATTACCTGCGGCTTCTGCGGCAGTCGACACGGCCATTCCGGATGCATTAGGTCGGCCACTGCCGCATCGTGCCGCAGTAGCCGGCGGGACAGGGGACCATTATCAGGTGCCAGACCTGCTTGGCCGCGGTGCCGGTTGGCGTTGCCGCCAATGCCGGGGAGCCGCCGCCATGATCCGCGCTCTTGCTCCGCTGGTGGCGCTGCTGGCTCTGGCCGCCTGCGACGACCCGCAGCCTCGCTGGCTGCAGGGTTACGCCGAGGGCGAGTATCTGCGGATGGGTGCATCCGCGGCCGGCTGGCTCGAGAGCGTCCCGGTGCAACGCGGCGACCAGGTGGAAGCCGGCGTGCTGCTCTTCACGCTGGAAGCGGAGCAGCAGCGGGCCGCCGTCCGCGAGGCGGAGGCCGAGCTGGCGCGGGCTCGCTCTCGGCTTGCCGATCTCAAGGTCGGCAAGCGTCCCGACGAGATCGCCGAGGTCGAGGCCGGGCTGGCCCAGATGCGGGCGGCGCAGACCTATGCCGAGCAGGACCAGGCGCGACAGGAGAAGCTGGCCCGGTCCGATGTCGCGGCCCTGTCCCGTCTCGATCAGGCACGCTCGGCTGCGGCCGAGGCGCGGGCCCGGGTCGCCGCCATGGAGGCGCAGCTCGCCACCGCCCGCCTGCCCGGGCGCACGGATCAGATCGCCGCGGCGGCGGCCGAGGTCGACATGGCCGCCGCCGATCTGGCCCAGGCGCGCTGGCGGCTGGACCAGCGGACGGTGCGGGCGCCGAGGGCCGCGCTGGTGGAAGACCGGGTGCGGCAGGCCGGGGAGTGGGTCGACGCCGGTGGCATCGTCGTCAGCCTGCTGCCGCCCGAGCGGATCAAGGTCCGCTTCTTCGTGCCGGAGCCGATGCTGGGCGGGCTCCACCTCGGCCAGCGCGTGCAGCTGCGCTGCGACGGCTGTGCGGATTCGATGCAAGCCGTCATCCGCTACATCGCCCGCGAGGCCGAGTTCACGCCGCCGGTCATCTACAGCGTCGGCAGCCGCGAGAAGCTCGTGTTCATGGTGGAGGCCTGGCCCGAGCCCGGGGTCGTCCTCCACCCCGGCCAGCCGGTCGACGTCGCGCCGGCGCCGAGCTGATGGCGCCGGTCATCGACGCCCGCGGCCTGGTCAAGCGCTTCGGCGAGCGCACCGTGGTCGACCATTTCTCGATCCAAGTCGAGCGGGGTCAGATTTGCGGCTTTCTTGGCCCGAACGGCAGCGGCAAGACCACCACCATCCGCATGTTGTGCGGCCTGCTCACGCCGGACGACGGCACCGGCACCTGCCTCGGCCACGACATCGTCCGCGAATCCTGGGCGATCAAGCAGCAGGTCGGGTACATGACCCAGCGGTTCAGCCTCTACGAGGATCTGAGCATCGTCGAGAACCTGGAATTCGTCGGGCGGCTCTACGCCATGCGCCAGCGGCGGGAGCGGGTGGCCACGGCCCTGGACCGGCTGGGGCTCGCCAACCGCAAGGATCAGCTGGCCGGCTCGCTGTCGGGCGGCTGGAAGCAGCGCCTGGCGCTGGCCGCGGCGATCCTCCACGAGCCCAAGCTGCTGCTGCTGGACGAGCCCACGGCCGGTGTCGATCCGAAGGCGCGCCGGGAGTTCTGGGACGAGATACACACGCTGGCCGAGGGCGGGATGACCGTCCTGGTCAGCACCCACTACATGGACGAGGCCGAGCGCTGCCACCGCATCGCCTACATTTCCTACGGTCGCCTGCTGACCGAGGGAACGATCCAGGAGGTGCTCGACGGCTCCGGGCTCGTGACCTGGAAGGCCTCCGGCGCCGGCGTCGACACCGTGGCGGCGGCGCTCCGGGGACGGCCCGGGGTCGAGATGGTGGCTCCCTTCGGCCAGGCGCTGCATGTCAGCGGCACGGACCAGAAGGCGCTCGAGGCCGCGATCGCTCCCTGGCGTGCCGACGCGGGGCTGTCCTGGCAGCCCATCGCGCCGTCGCTCGAGGATGTGTTCATCCATCTGATGGCGACGGCGGCGGACAATTTCGCATGAATGGACGCCTGTTCTCCTGGTCGAGGCTGGTCGCGATCATCCTCAAGGAGTTCATCCAGATGAAGCGGGACCGGCTGACCTTCGCGATGATGGTCGGCATCCCGTGCATCCAACTCACCCTGTTCGGCTACGCCATCAACAGCGACCCCAAGCACCTGCCGACCGTGGTGCTGGCCTACGAGCACACCGACCTCACGCGCAGCTTCGTGGCCGCCCTGCAGAACACCGGCTACTACCGAGTGGTGCGCGAGGCCGGCAGCCGGGCGGAGGTCGACCGGCTGCTCGACGTGGGCGAGGTGCTGTTCGCCGTCACCATCCCCGCCGGCTTCACCCGCGATCTCATCAGGGGCGACCGGCCCGAGCTGCTGGTCGAGGGCGACGCTACCGATCCCGTCGCCACCGCCAATGCCCTGGGTGCCTTGGGCACGTTGAACCTGCGCGCGCTGGACCACGACTTGAAAGGCGCCCTGGCCGCCCGGCAGCCGGACCCGGCACCGTTCGACCTGCGCATCCACCGGCGCTACAATCCCGAAGGCTTGAGCAGCTACAACATCGTCCCGGGCCTGGTCGGCACCATCCTGACGATGACCATGGTCATCATGACCGCACTCGCCGTCACCCGCGAGCGCGAGCGCGGCACGATGGAGAACCTGCTGGCGATGCCGGTGAACCCGCTCGAGGTGATGCTCGGCAAGCTGCTGCCGTTCATCGGGGTGGGCCTCGTGCAGGTGGCCGTCATCATCGGCGCCGCCCGCCTGCTGTTCGGGGTGCCGATGCTGGGCAGCAGTCTGGCGCTCGGGGCAGGGCTCCTGGTGTTCATTGCCGCCAATCTTGCGATGGGCTTCCTGTTCAGCACGCTGGCCGAGAATCAGCTGCAGGCGATGCAGATGTCGTTCTTCGTCTTCCTGCCGTCGATCCTGATGAGCGGTTTCATGTTCCCGTTCAAAGGGATGCCGCAGTGGGCTCAGGTAATAGGCGAGATCCTGCCGCTGACCCACTTTCTGCGGATCGTGCGCGGCGTCATGCTCAAGGGCAACGGCTTGGCCGAGGCCTGGCCCAACCTGTGGCCGCTGCTGCTGTTCCTGCTCGCCGTCGCCACGCTGGCGATGTTCCGCTATCAGCGAACATTGGACTGAGACGGCGTTCGCCTTCGACGGTAATCAACTTGGTCGCTTGATGTCAACCTGGACCATGGTCAAAATTGGCTGATGTACTTGACATGAATGTTGCCGCCAGATTCGTGAACCTATAGAAATATTATCTACAATTTACTTGCGCCAATATCATGGGAAAATTATAGAACCGAATCGGCTTGGCTCTGTTTTGCAGAGGATCCCAGGCTGCTGAGATCATTGTTTTCCCGAATGTGGGCAGAGTATCTCGAACATGATCTGGCCGCAGAGCCTTGCCGGCTCACGTGGTGCCCGACGGACGGCGATTCCGCACCTGCTGTGCCTGATAGCACTGGCCGTGTCGGTCCGCCTGATACTCCTGCCCTATGCCAGCCAGGACACCAACGACCACTCGTTGCGGGTGTGGATCGCCTGGCGGTGGATGGAAGATCCTTTCTTCTTTCTTCACGGCCATTGGCCGCCGTTGCAGTTCTTCCTCCTTGGGCCGGTGATCCACTGGGCACACGACCCGATCTTGGCTCCCGTGCTCCTGCAGGTAGCATTCGGCTCGCTCATTCCTGCCGTCCTCTACCTGTTCTCGGTCCGCGAATGGGGTGACCGCAGGATCGCCCTGGTGGTCGGTGCGGCCTACGCCCTCTACCCTGTGGCCATCCGCACCAGCCTGGAGGTGCTGGCGCAGCCGCAGTTCAACCTGTTCGTGGCGCTCACGTTTCTGGCGCTTTCCCACGCGCGTGAGCCTTCGGCCGACTGGCGCCGGACAATCCTCGCCGGGGCGATGCTGGCCATGGCCGGCATGTTTCGCATCGAGGGCTGGATCCTGATCCCGTTCTTCGCGCTGACCCTCTGGCCGCAGCGCGACCGCATCCTCGCCTTCATGGCGGTGGCCGCGCTGGCACCCTTGTCGATGATGGTGGCGAACACGCTCCATTACGGCAATCCGTTGTTGCCGATCACGACTGTCATGGATTTCGAGCTCGATCTAGCCGGTCGGGACAATCTTTC
Organism: Geminicoccaceae bacterium; assembly: GCA_030824835.1. Taxonomy (GTDB): domain Bacteria; phylum Pseudomonadota; class Alphaproteobacteria; order Geminicoccales; family Geminicoccaceae; genus Benzoatithermus. Next base: position 5,288 of record JAPJRA010000006.1, read on the forward strand.
CCTCCTGGCGCGTGCCGGGCAGGTGTTGCGGTTCCTCTGGCTGCTGGCTGGCGGGATGACCCCTGTGCTCGCGCTGCTGGCGGGGCTGGGCGCGCTGTCGTGCCTGGCCCCCCGTGAGCGCCAGGCCATCTGGCTGCTGCCGGGTCTAGCGATGGGGCTCATTCTGCTCGTGTCCGTGGCAAGCGGCTCGACCGCGCCCAAGGTGATCTACACCGAGACGCTGGGGTTGCTGCTCATCCCCTTCCTGGGCTCGTTCCTGCTGGCCCCGCCGCTACGCAGGCTGCCGAAGGCCTGGAGGGCCACGATCCATGCCGCGCTGATCGGCTACCTGCTGCTGTCGAACGTCATCGCCACGCTTCGCGACATTCCGGGGCTGCGCGAGCAGAACGCATTGCTCGCGGCGATACCGGCGCTCAATCCGGCGCCGACCTTCGACGGCAAGCCGACCTTTGACCGTCTCCTGGCGCTGATCCGGGCACCCGATGGCGCGCCGGGGCAGGGGCTGATCGTGGACCGGCTGGGTTCGCCCGCCAGCTTCTATCTGGCGCTGCACAGCCTGTATCATCCGGACCGGATCTTCATCGCCACCGACGCGCCCAACGCCAAGCTCGACGCCGTCGTGCCCGAGGAGCGACGCCCGTTACGCGAGCGGATACAGCCATTGCGGGATTCCGAGCCGCTGGAGCTGGATGCGTTCCTGCGCGCCTACTGCTCGGGCCTGCTGGTTCTGCAGCCGGGCTCGCGCTTCGCGGCATGGCTCGACTACCGCGAGCCGGCCCACGCGTCCCTCGGGCCGATCGATCTGAAGCTCGATCTGGTGGCGCGTGAGCCGTGGCCACTTCCCGCGGATGCGCGACTGCGGGATACCGGCGTGTCGGCGACGGCGCCGGGCGAGGTGCTGCTGTTCCGCTATCGCGTCGACGGCTGCGCCGCCGCCGGCAGCTGATCAGGAGGCGGCGCGCTTGAGCCGAAGCTCTCGGCCGAGGTCGAGCACGGCCAGGGCGAAGGCGCTGAAGGCCAGCTGGATTCCCAGGGCAGCGGCGGTGACGGCAGGGACCACGATGCGCACGCTTTCATGGTGGGGCAGATCACCAAAGCCGACCGCCCGCCAATGCTCAAAAGCCACCAGGACATAGAGCGCGCCCACCAGGATCAGCACCCCCCCTGTGGCGATGCCGAACTCGACCGGATGAAGGCGCTGCAGCCGCGTCAAGAGCGGCGACGGCGGGGCGATGCCCTGCTGGACGGCGAATGCCGTGGCGAGGACGCCCAAGAGCATCATCTGGGTGCCGGCGACAAGTCCGGCCCCGGCCAGGACCAGCGTGTTCACGTCGAAGGTCACCTGGCCCACCTGCACTGGCCCGACGGCGAGCCGCAGGAAGGCCACCAGGCTGAGCGTTGCCAGGGCGAGGCCCGGCATCAGGAACAGCCAGCGCGGCGACGCAAGCAACATGAAGCGCAGGTGACGCCAGCCGTCGCGCCAGCTGCGCAGATGCGGCGGGCGCGAGCGCCGGTCCGGGCGCAGCGTGACCGGTACCTCGGCCATGGGCAGGCCCACGAAGCTCGCCTTGACCACCATCTCGGAGGCGAACTCCATACCGGGGCATTGCAGCCCCAGATCCAGCACGACGTCGCGGCGGAAGGCGCGCAGGCCACAGTGGAAATCATGGGCGGGAACGGCGAAGAACAGCCGCCCCAATGCCGTCAGCACGGGATTGCCGATCCAGCGATGGGTCCAGGGCATGGCGCCCGGCAGCACGCGGCCACCGCCGGCGGGCAGGCGGCAGCCCATCACCAGATCCTTGCCGGCGCGGAGGGCGGCCAGGAACTTGGGCAGCTCGCCGAAATCGTAGGAGCCGTCGGCATCGCCCATGAGCACGTATTGACCGCGGGCGGCGGCGATGCCGCCTGTCAGCGCGCTGCCATAGCCAAGTGTACGGACGTCGACGACACGGGCGCCGAGGCTCCTGGCGAGCTCACCGGAGCCGTCGGTGCTGCCATTGTCGGCGATCAGCACCTCGCCTGACACGCCCGCGCTCTCGATCGCCGCCTGTGCCTCAAGGATGCAGGCGGCGAGGGTTTCCGCCTCGTTCAGGCAGGGCATTAGGATCGTGATCTCGGGCGCCGGGCGGCCGCAGTCGCTTTCCGTCCGGATCATGTCGGCTTGATCGAGCAGCATGATACTCAGGCTCCATCGATACGCCCCAGCTCGGCCGCTGCGCGGCTGATCCGGCAGGCATGGGAGACCTGCACGCTCCGAAACCACTGGTCAAGGCCCGAACCAGTCGATCCGAGGGCAAGACCAATCCTTGAACAATCATTAACGGTCTGGCTGAATTTCTTACAGAGGAATGATCTGTATTGTCCCTATGTCGCGGACATTAATATTCCACCAGATCACGGGTACGTGTCGGGCTTCAAGGAAGCACCATGGCTCATGCGCATCTTTCATCGATCGCCTTGCCGGGTCCGGCGGCGTAGGTGGTGAGGAACATGTGCATCACGCCGTCGACGTGACGTTCGATTTCGGCTGCATCCGGAGCTTCGCGTACCCGAAACATCAGCTGCTTCAGGACAGCACCGCTGCAGAGCTCGAGGAACTGCTGCGCCGCCAGTTCCGGGTCCGGGATGGAGAGGCGACCGGCTGCGGCCTGGCGGGCTAGGTAGGACCCCAGGCGGACGATGCCCTGACGTGGGCCGGCTTCATAGAACACCTGACCGATGCGCGGGAATTTCTCGGCCGCTCCGATCACCATCCGCACCGACGCGACGTGCTCGGGGCGGACCAGCATGGCGATGAAGCTGCAACCGAGCCGGCGGAGGACGGCGTGCGTGTCCGGGTCGTCAGGATCCAGGCGGAACAGCGCCTCGGCCAGACTCGACCGCTCCTCGAGGATCAGGGCCTCGAACAGGGCCTCCTTGCTCTCGAAATAGGTGTAGAGCGTGCCCTTCGACACGCCGGCGGCCTTGGCGATCTCACCCATGCTGGCGCCGTCGAAGCCGGTGCCGAGAAACACCCTCCTGGCGCCATCCAGCACCTGCCGGCGTTTCTGCTCGGACCCGTGACTGTCACTGCTGCCACGCTCGGCGGTCAACACGGCCGCCGAGCGCCCATGCAAACTCGTCAATGCTCGCCCCTTGACCGAACCGTTCGGTCAATACACTATGTCGTCGTCGAAGGCGGTCGTCAATGGCGGCATGCATGACCGAACGGTTCGGTCGACCGCTGGCTCGGGTTGGAGCGCGTCCCATGGCGCTGGATGAAGATCGACGGGACTCCCTGGCGGGGGACCTGGAATTGGAAGAGAGCCGCATGCCGGGTCCGCAGGCCGAGCGCCGGGCGCCCGCACCGTTGAGCCAGCCGGCGTCGGCACAATCGCAGCCGTTCCAGAAGCCCGAGCACGCCTATCCCACCAAGCCGAAGCGGCCGCTGCGCAAGCTCGTGTTCGCCGCCCTCCTCGCAGGGGGAGCGGCTTATGGCGGCCATCTCGGCTACGATTGGTGGACGGACGGGAGGTTCCTGGTCGGCACAGACGACGCCTACGTGCAAGGCGACATCACCATTCTCGCCGCCAAGATGACGGGCTACGTCGCCTCGGTCGAGGTCGCGAACAACCAACAAGTCAAGGCCGGCGACGTGATCGCCCGGCTCGACGACGGCGACTACCGGCTGGCGCTGGAATCGGCACAAGGCAAGCTCGCGACGCAGGAGAGTGCGATCGCCCGTATCGGGCGGCAGATCGAGGCTGCGGCCGCGGGCGTCGCCAAGGCCGAGGCCGGTCTCGATGCGGCACGGGCCGACGCCACCCATGCCGCAGCCGAGTACCAGCGCCAGCTCCAACTCACCAAGGCGGACTTCGCCAGCAAGTCCCGCCTCGACGAGGCGGTCTTCGATCGTGACCGGGCGCAAGCAGCCGTTCGCAGCGCCGAATCCGAGCTGGACGCCGAGCGCGCCAATGTCGAGGTGCTCCGGGCCCAGCAGGCCGAAGCCGAGCGGTTGGCGGCCGAGGAGCGCACCAGGGTCGCCATGGCCGAGCGCGATCTCTCGTTCACGATCGTCCGCGCCCCGGTCGACGGCGTGGTGGGCAACAAGGCCGTGCAGGTGGGCTCCTATCTGGAGCCCGGCACAAGGCTGGCGGCATTGGTGCCCCTCGCCAGCGTCCATGTCGACGCCAACTTCAAGGAGACCCAGCTGGGCGAGATCCGGCCGGGCCAGACGGTGCGGCTGGAGGTCGACGCCTATCCGGGCCGCGAGTTCGAAGGCACGGTGGAGAGCGTGGCGCCGGCATCGGGCTCGGTGTTCAGCCTGCTGCCGCCGGAGAATGCAACCGGCAACTTCACCAAGATCGTGCAGCGCGTGCCGGTGCGGATCGCACTCGATCCCGCCCTGCTGCAGGAGGGCATTCTGCGCGCCGGCCTGTCGGTCGTGGCCAAGGTGGACACGCGCACGGCACCGGCCGAACCCGCCGTCGCGTCGAACTGACGACACTGCGATGGCCGCCCCGGCAGCGCTGCCGCCGCTCGACAAACGGCGGCTGGTCACGTTCATCTTCATGGTCTTCGGGATGTTCATGGCCATCCTGGACATCCAGATCGTCTCGGCCTCGCTGTCCGAGATCCAGGCCGGCCTGTCCGCCAGTGCCGACGAGATCTCCTGGGTCCAGACCAGCTACCTGATCGCCGAGGTGATCATGATCCCGCTGTCGGGCATGCTGTCGCGCGTCATGTCGACCCGCTGGATGTTCACCATCTCGGCCGGCGGCTTCACGCTGATGAGCCTCGCCTGCGCGTCGGCGACCTCGATCGAGCAGATGATCGTGTTCCGGGCGCTGCAGGGCTTCATCGGCGGGGGCATGATCCCGACCGTGTTCGCCTCGGCTTACAGCATCTTCCGCGGCCGGCAGGCGATGATCTCGCCGGTCATCGGCCTGGTGGCGACGCTGGCGCCGACGATCGGCCCGACCGTCGGCGGTTATCTCACCGACCTGTTCTCCTGGCACTGGCTGTTCCTGGTCAACCTCGTGCCCGGGGTCATGGTCACAGTCGCCGCCTGGCTGCTGATCGATTTCGACGAGCCCGACTGGGGCCTGCTCAAGCATTTCGACTGGCTGGGCCTGGCGCTGATGGCGATTATGCTCGGCTGCTGCGAGTACGTGCTCGAGGAGGGCCCCGGCGACGACTGGTTCGAGGACGAGCTCATTCTGGCCCTGGCCATCCTCGGCACCGCGGCCGCGATCGGGTTCTTCTGGCGGGCCTTCGCCGCGCGACAGCCGATCGTCGAGCTGCGCGCCTTCGCCGACCGCAACTTCGCTGCGGGCTGCGCCTTCAGCCTGATCATGGGCGTGGGCCTTTACGGCCTCACCTACCTTTACCCGGTCTATCTGGCCCGCGTGCGCGGCTACTCGGCGCTGCAGATCGGCGAGACCATGTTCGTGACCGGTGCCTGCATGTTCTTCATGGCACCGGTGGCCGGCCGCCTGATGCGCGTGCTGGATCCGCGGGTGATGCTGGCTATGGGCTTTGCGGGATTCGCCGTCGGGACATGGATCGTCACCGGCATCACCAAGGACTGGGATTTTTGGGAGCTGCTGCTGCCGCAGATCTTTCGCGGCGTGTCGCTGATGCTGTGCATGGTGACGGTCAACAACATCGCCCTCGGCACCCTGGCACCGGACCGACTGAAGAACGCGTCGGGCCTGTTCAACCTAACCCGCAACCTGGGTGGGGCCATCGGCCTCGCGCTGATCAACACCGTGCTCAACAACCGGATGGACCTGCATCTGCAGCGGCTGCACGAGGTCGTCACCTGGACCAGCGCTGCGGCCCTGGAGCAGCTCGACGAGCTGACCCACAGCCTGCAGCAACTGGGCTCCGACGCCGGTGCCGCGGCACTCAAGGCCCTGGCCGGCAAGGTGCACACCCAGGCCCTGGTGATGTCGTTCGCCGACGTGTTCTTCATCCTCACCGCCCTATTCCTGGCGATGGCCTGCGCCACGGTGCTGATCAAGCGACCGCAGATGGCGGCAGCCGGCGGCGGCGCGCATTGAGGATGGCGGCCATGCGCGTCAGGTCTCGACGGCGACCTCGATCGCTGCGTTGACGATGCAGATCCGCCCGCCATCGTCGAGTCCATTGGTCACAGAGAGGCCGCCCGGAAGGACCTCGAGGGTCACCTCGCCGTGCGGGAGCGACGCGCGGACCGCGGCCTGATCAACGGCGCCGGCCTCCGCCGGCACCCCGAGCCGGACGTGGACCAGCATGCGCCCATTGCCACCCTCGAGCAGGCGACGGATCCCCGGCATGTAGTTGCTGCCGATGGCGTCACGCACGGCGCGGGTGGCGGCCTTGGTGGCATCATGACCCTGAAGGTCGACGCCCATGCCCATCTCGATGAACATCACCTGTTTCATTGTTTGTCTCCCTCCTCCACATGGCGCCCGAGCGGGCGGATCTGCCGCCCGTCGGCGGTGAAATTGAGCGGGTCGAGCCAAGCCTCGAGGGCCGCTTTCCGCGCCGGCCACTCCTGGTCGATGATCGAGTACCAGGCCGTGTCGCGGTTGCGGCCCTTGTAGACGGTAGCCTGCCGGAAGATGCCCTCGAAGCGGAAGCCCAGGCGGAGCGCAGCCGCCCGCGAGGGCGCGTTCAGCGCATCGCACTTCCACTCGTAGCGGCGGTAGCCGAGCTCGTCGAAGGCGCGGCGCAGCAGCAGGTACATGGCCTCGGTCGCAGCGGCGGTCCGCTGCAGTGGCGGCGCGTAGGCGATGTGACCGACCTCCAGCACACCCACCGCCGGCTCGATCCGCAGATAGGCGGCGACGCCCACCGCTTGGTCGCTTCGGCGGTCAACGATGGCGTGGAACAGCGGATCCTCGCCGCGAGCGGCGGCCTCGGCCCAGGCCGCGTAGTCCTGCGCCTGCGCGAAC
>JAPJRA010000006.1:12220-22737 GCA_030824835.1 Geminicoccaceae bacterium
GGCCCGGATCGAGCGGCTCGACCCGGCAGTAGCGGCCGACAAGCGGCGTGCGCCCCGGGTGCGGTCGTGGCGTCCAGCCGGGCAGGCGGTCCCCGATGGGCTGCCCCAGATGGTTGAATCCGCTCATCGGACAGCCTCCAGAGCCAGGGAAAGCGCCCGTTCGATCGTGGCCAGCCGCACCGCCGTGCGGTCACCCGGGAAAACCTGCCTGTCGTGCCGCATGTCGGCGTGGCGACGGCCGACGGCGAGATGCACGAGGCCCACCGGTTTGGTCGTGGTGCCGCCACCCGGTCCGGCAACGCCGGTGACAGCGATCGCGAGATCGCAGCCGGAACAGGCGAGGGCGCCGCGTGCCATCTCCCGCGCCACGGCTTCGCTGACGGCCCCGTGCGCCGCCAGCGTGCCCTCGTCGACGCCCAGCATCTCCACCTTGGCCCTGTTGTCGTAGACGACGTATCCGCGATCGACCACGCTCGAGGAACCGGCGATCTCGGTCAGGCAGCCGATGATCAGGCCACCGGTGCACGACTCCGCCGTGACGAGCCGCAGATCCAGCGGTGCGCAGGCATCGAGCAGGGCCTTGGCCAGATCGGCGCAAGCCTTGGGAAAGAGATGCAAGAGCTCAGCTCCCGAGCGCGACACTGACCACGGCCTGGGCGGCGATGCCCTCGCCGCGGCCGGTGAAGCCCAGCCGCTCGCTGGTCGTCGCCTTGACGCTGACCTGGTCCAGGGCGGCACCCAAGATCTCGGCCAGCCGCGCCGTCATGGCCGCGCGATGCGGGCCGATCTTGGGGTGCTCGCAAATGATCACCAGGTCGACGTTCTCGAGCCGTCCGCCGCGCTCGGCCAGCAGCCTCACCGCATGGCGCAGGAACAGCGCCGAATCGACGTCCCGCCATTGGGGATCGCTGGGCGGGAAGTGGCTGCCGATGTCACCGGCGCCAATGGTGCCCATGATCGCATCGGTGACCGCGTGCAGGGCCACGTCCGCATCCGAGTGTCCGGCGAGGCCCAGCTCATGGGGCACGCGAACGCCACATAGAAACAATGGCCGGTCCGGCGCGAAGGCATGGACATCGAAGCCCAGCCCGGTGCGCCACCGCACGGCCGGCGAGAGAAACCGCTCGGCCACGGCGATGTCGGCCGGGAGCGTGACCTTCATGTTGCGTTCCTCGCCTTCGACCCAGGCCACCGCCAGCCCGGCCGCGGCCGCGATCATCGTGTCGTCGGTGTGGCCGGTGGTGGCGGCAGCCGCGCGATGCGCGGCCAGGATCTCCGGGAACCGAAATCCCTGCGGGGTCTGGGCCCTGGCCAGCGCCGCACGATCGGCTTCGCCGACGACGAGGCCGTCGGCGACACGCTTGAGCGTGTCGACCACTGGCAGGACCGGCAGGGCCGCTGGATGCCGGGTCAGCGCATCGATGACCCGGTCGATGACCGCGACCGATACCAACGGTCGTGCCGCGTCATGGATCAGCACCAGCTCGGGATCGTTCTCGACCAGGCTTTCGAGGCCGAGGCGGACCGTTTCCTGCCGCGAGGAGGCGCCGAAGACCGGCGCCATCAGCGGCAGACCTGCCGTGGCCTCGGCGTAGAGTGACGCGTCCTCGGCGGCGATGACCACCCGAACAGCATCCACCCGCGGATGTTGGACGAAGGCTTCGACCGCACGGCGCAGCACGGACTGCCCGCCGAGGTCCGCATATTGCTTGGGCAGTGTGCCGCCGAAGCGCTCACCGCGACCTGCGGCGACGACGAGTGCGACCGTGCGCATTCCTGCGATGCTCCATTGCGGTACCCGACCGCCCGAGAAATGCTGACATGCTGGACCGAACCCACTCGCGCAAGCCTTGTCTGTCCTTGGTGCCGGCCTTATCCTCTGCTACAAACTTAGGCACCGCCGCTCATGTGCCTAGCAGTTCAGCAAAGGACGGCGACCCGATGCCCCCAACGAGGCAGTCCTCGGCCAAGACCAGCGGCAGGCCCTGGCCGTGCGATCCGGTCATCCTGCTGCAGAGCATACCCAGCGCCGTCTTCTCCATCGACGAGCGCTTATGCTTCAGTTTCGCCAACCCGGCCGCCGAGCAGCTTTTCTCGGCCAGCTGGAACATGCTGGCCGGTCGGCGGCTGAGCGATTTCGTCTCGCCGCACGCGACGATAGTTTCTCTGGTGCGCCAGGTGCAAGCCACCGGCACGACGATCTCCGACTATGGCATCGAGGTGCCCCTGTCGCGTGGCGAGACCGTCAGCGTCGACAGCCATGTCTGCCCCGTACCTGAGCTGCCGCAGAAAGTGCTGGTGGTGCTGCATCCCTGCTCCGTCGCCCGCCAGATGGATCAGCAGATATCGCATCGGCGCTCCAGTCGCAGCGTCGCCGGCCTAGCGGCGACCCTGGCCCACGAGGTCAAGAATCCGTTGTCGGGCATCCGGGGTGCTGCCCAGCTGCTCGAATCGGGTGTGGTCGAGGAGGACCGTCCGCTGATCAAGCTCATCTGCGACGAGACCGACAGGATCTGCACGCTGGTCGAGCGGATGGAGGAGTTCGGCGACACGGCGCCGATCGAGCGGCGCTCGGTCAATATCTATCAGGTGCTTGAGCATGTGCGCCGGATCGCCGAGGCGGGCTTCGCCCGGCATCATCGCATCGTCGAGCTCTACGATCCCTCGCTGCCGGAAGTGGAAGGGGATCGCGACCGGTTGATCCAGGTCTTCTTGAACCTGGTCAAGAATGCGGCCGAGGCCGCTCCTCATCATGGCGGATTGATCACGTTGGCGACCCAATACCAGCACGGGCTGCGCGTCGCCCTCGGCAACAGCCGCGAGCGGCTCGAGCTGCCCATTACCGTCGAGGTTCGCGACAATGGCCCGGGCGTGCCGGATGACATGGTGGAGCACCTGTTTGAGCCCTTTGTCAGCACCAAACGCCGCGGCAGCGGCCTCGGCCTGTCGCTGGTGGCCAAGATCGTGGCCGACCATCGGGGCGTGGTGTCCTACCTGCCGGGTGATCCCGGGGCCACTTTCCGGGTCCTGCTGCCGGCGGTACGCCGCCAGCAGGAACCCGTGCTGCGGCGGGAAGTAGCATGACTGGCGAGAAGGTGCTGCTGGCCGAGGACGACTCGGCGATCCGTACGGTCGTCGGCAGGGCCTTGGCCCGCCAGGGCTACGAGGTGCAGGCGACCAGCGTGGCTGCCGCCCTGTGGCGCTGGATCGCCGCGGGCGAGGGTGATGTCGTGATCACCGACGTGGCGCTGCCGGACGAGAACACGCTGGATCTGCTGCCGCGGATACGCACGATGCGGCCGGATCTGCCGGTAATCGTTATGAGCGCGCAGAATACACTGCTGACGGCGGTCCGTGCGGCCGAGCGCGGTGCATTCGAGTATCTGCCCAAACCGTTCGATATCGGCAACCTCGTGGCGGCCGTGCAGCGCGCCCTGGCGAACCGAAACGTGGCGCAGGAGAAGGGCGGCGAGCCGCATCTGCCGGAAGAGCAGCTGCCGATCATCGGCCGCTCGCCGGCGATGCAGGAGATCTACCGGGTCATCGCCCGGTTGATGAACACGGACCTGACCGTGCTGATCGCGGGCGAGTCGGGTACCGGCAAGGAGCTGGTGGCGCTGGCCCTGCACGATTTCGGCAAGCGCAAGGGCGGGCCGTTCGTGGCCGTCAACATGGCGGCGATCCCGCGCGAGCTGATCGAGAGCGAGCTGTTCGGGCATGAGAAGGGCGCCTTCACGGGTGCCAGCGCGCGACGGCCCGGACGGTTCGAGCAGGCGGAAGGCGGCACGCTTTTCCTCGACGAGATCGGTGACATGCCGCTCGAGGCGCAGACCCGGCTGCTTCGGGTGCTGCAGCAGGGTGAGTATGTCCCCGTCGGTGGGCATCACTCGGTGCGTACCAATGTCCGGATCGTCGCCGCCAGCCACCGCGACCTGCGCCTGCTGGTGGGGCAGGGGCTGTTCCGCGAGGACCTCTTCTATCGCCTGAACGTGGTGCCGCTGCGCCTGCCGCCACTGCGCGAGCGGGTCGACGACATTCCGGCCCTGGCGCAGCATTTCCTGGCCAAGGCGCAGGCCGACGGCCTGCCGCTGAAGACGCTGACGCCAGAAGCCATGGTGCGGCTGAAGGCGCATGCCTGGCCGGGCAATGTCCGCGAGCTCGAGAATCTGATGCGCCGGCTAGCGGTGCTTTATGCCGAGGACACGATCGGCGACGGCGTGATCTCGCTCGAGCTCGAGCAGGCCCGTGCACCCACGCCGGCCAGCGACACAACGCGCGTGGACGACAGCTTGGGCGGGGCGATCGAGCGCCATATCGACCGCTATTTCCGCGCCCATGACGGGACCCTGCCGCCGCCCGGGATCTACGACCGCTTGATCCGCGAGGTCGAGCGGCCGCTGATCGCCCGGGCCCTGGTGGCCACCCGGGGCAATCAGCTCAAGGCCGCGGACGTGCTCGGCCTCAACCGCAACACCTTGCGCAAGAAGATCCGCGATCTGGACATCCAGGTGAGTCGCGCGCCATGATGCGAGCTTGACGCGGCATTTTGGCTGACTCGTTGCGAGCATCTCTCTCCAGCGCACCTGTGATCGGGTCCAGCTTCTGGTCCCGGTTGCGCAAGGTCGATTTCGAGCGTCGCCTGGCGCTGGTGTTGACGGTCAGTGCCGTCGTCGCCGGACTGGGCACGTACTGGGTCATCTCGCGTGCGCCCCCCTACGGCACCGACGTGGGCACGATCCTGGTCCTGCTCAATCTGGACCTGATCCTGCTGCTGTTGCTGGGCGTCGTGATCGCGCGCCGGCTGGTGACCCTGTTCTTCGAGCTGCGACAGGGCTCGGCGGGCTCGCGCCTGCATACACGGCTGGTGCTGCTGTTCAGCGGCGTCGCCGTCACGCCGGCCATCATCGTCGTCATCTTCTCGGTGTTCTTCCTCAGCACCGGCCTGGAGAACTGGTTCAGCCAGCGGGTCAAGAACGCGCTCGATAACTCGCTGGCCGTCGCCCAGGCCTACCTGCAGGAGCACAAGGAGAACATCCGTGCCGATGCGCTGGCCATGGCGGCAGACCTAATCGCGAGAGCGCGAATCTCGACTTCAACCCGTCCCGGCTGCGCCAGGTGGTCAACGCCCAGGCGGCCTTGCGCTCGCTGACCGAGGCCATCGTCTTCGACGCGTCGGGCCAGGTGCTGGCGCGGACGGGCCTCTCATTCACCATGGAGGTCGAGCAGATCCCGGTCGATGCGCTGGAACGTGCCGCCTCCGGCGAGGTGGTCGAGGTCACCAGCGACACCGACGACCGGGTGCGGGCGCTGGTACGGCTGGACGGGTTTGGCGACGCCTACCTCTATGTCGGCCGGTTCGTCGACGCCAAGGTGCTGGGCTATATGGAGCATACCCAGAACATGGTGGCCGAGTATCAGCGCATGCAGCGCGAACGCTCGGGCATCCAGATCACATCGGCGCTGATCTTCATGATCGTGGCGCTGCTGCTGTTGTTCGCATCGGTGTGGATCGGTCTGGCGCTGGCCAACGAGCTGGTGGCGCCGATCGGACGACTCATCGTGGCCGCCGACCGCGTCCGTGCCGGCGACCTTCTGGCCCGGGTTCCCGAGGATGGGCCGGACAGCGACGAGTTCGTCATGCTCAGCCGCGCCTTCAACCGCATGACGACCCAGCTCGACAGCCAGCGACGCGAGTTGATCGAAGCCAACCAGCAGCTCGATGAGCGGCGACGCTTCACGGAGACGGTGCTGGCCGGCGTCAGCGCAGGGGTCATCGGCACCGACGCCGAGCGGCGCATCGTCCTGCCCAACCGGGCCGCCCAGGACTTTCTCGACGGTGGCGGCGACGGCCTTGTCGGCCGGCGGATCGACGAGGTGCTTCCCGGTGCCGGCAAGCTGCTCGACAACGCCGATCTCCATCCGGAGGAGCTGGTGGAGCGTCAGCTGACGCTCGCGCGGGGCCCCCGTCAGCGGGAGCTCCTGGTCCGCATGTCGCCACAGCGCGACGGCGGCCGCACGCTCGGCTACATCGTGACCTTCGACGACATCACGGCACTGCTGTCGGCGCAGCGTCAGGCCGCCTGGGCCGAGGTCGCAAGGCGCATCGCACACGAGGTGAAGAACCCGCTGACGCCGATCCGACTGTCCGCCGAGCGGCTGGAACGCAAATATCTGAGCCAGATCGGCGACGATCGCGAAGGGTTCACCAAGTCGATTGCCACCATCGTCCGTCAGGTCGATACCATCGGTCGCCTGATCAGCGAGTTCTCGGCCTTCGCCCGGATGCCGACACCGGTGATGCGCGAGGAGAATATCGAAGAGTTGGTACGGGACGCCGTGTTTTTGCAGCAGTCGGCTTGGCCGCAGATCAGTTTCGACGTGCAGTTGCCGCTGCGCCCGGTCCGTTTCGCTTGTGACGGCCCGAAAGTGTCGCAGGCGCTGACGAACCTGTTGCAAAACAGCATCAATGCGTTGACTGAAGGGGCATCATCTCCACCCTGGAAGATTGCGGTACGAGTCCGACGCAATGAGTCCGCTATGCTCTTCGAGGTCGAAGATAATGGTCAGGGATTTCCGTCCGATCGTGAACGCCTGTTCGAGCCTTATGTCACCACGCGCGTCAAGGGCACGGGGTTGGGCCTTGCCATCGTTAAGAAGATCATGGAGGAACACGGCGGATCGGTCGAATTGCTTGCCGGCGAAACAGGAGGCGCGCTGGTGCGGCTCAATTTCCCGGCCCGTAGCGGCTGAACGTGGGCCGGTGCGGTGTAAGCCGCGGTGGGGGCAGGTGTCCTCTGGTCAACACTCGAGCGCGGGATCCTGGCCAGGCATATGAGTAAAGACGTCCTGATCGTCGACGACGAGGCCGCCATCCGCGAGGTCGTCGGCACCATTCTCGAGGACGAGGGCTATCGCCCTCGCGGTGCAGCCAACAGCGACGAGGCGCTGCGCGAGATCGAGCGACGCGCACCTGGGCTTGTGCTGCTTGACATCTGGCTGGAAGGCAGTGCGCTGGACGGCGTTCAGATTCTGGAGCGGGTCAAGTCGCTGCACCCCGAGCTGCCGGTGATCATGTTCAGCGGTCACGGTACGATCGAGACCGCGGTCGCGGCGATCAAGAAGGGCGCTTACGACTTCATCGAGAAGCCGTTCAAGGCGGACCGCCTGTTGCTGGCGATCCAGCGGGCCCTCGAGGCCAGCCAGCTTCGCCGCGAGGTACTGGAGCTGCGCACTCTCGCCTTTGACGAAGCCGAGCTGATTGGCAATGCGCCGGCCATGATCCGTGTCCGCCAGGCGATCGACCGTGTCGCCCCGACCGGGTCGCGCATTATGATCAGCGGCCCACCCGGGTCAGGCAAGGAGGTGGCGGCCCGCATGATCCACGCCAAGTCGCGGCGTGGCGGGGCGCCCTTCGTCATCCTCAATGCGGCCGCGTTGGCACCCGAGAGGGTCGACATCGAGCTGTTTGGCGCCGAGGCCGGCTGGCAGGGAGCGGATCAGCCGCGTGTGGTCGGTATGCTCGAGCGCGCCGACGGCGGCACTCTGCTGATCGATCAGGTGGCGGACATGCCGCTCGAATCGCAAGGCAAGATCCTGCGCGTCCTGCAGGAGCAACGGTTCACTCGTCTCGGTGGCGACAACCGGGTCGAGGTCGACGTTCGGGTGATCGCCTCGTCCAACCGCGATCTGCGCGCCGAAATGGCGGCGGGCAAGTTCCGCGAGGATCTCTACTACCGCCTGAACGTGGTGCCGCTGGTAATGCCGCCGCTGGCCGAGCGGCGCATCGACATTCCCGAGCTGGCTCGGCACTTCATGCACAGCGCCGCCCGTCATTCCAGCCTGCCACCGCGGCCGATCAGCGACGATGCCATGGCGGTCATGCAGACGACGGAGTGGGCGGGCGACGTGCGCCAGCTCCGCAACGCGGTCGAGTGGATGCTGATCATGGCCCCCGGTGAGCCAGGCAGCGTGGTCGGCATGGATGGCCTGCCGCCCGAGCTGACCAGCTCGGCTACGGCCGGCATGGACCCGACTGCCAACGGGGAGCTGGTGTCGATGCCGTTGCGTGAAGCGCGCGAGCATTTCGAGCGGGCCTATCTCCAGTCGCAGCTGCAGCGCTTCGGCGGCAACATCTCCCGCACGGCGAACTTCGTCGGCATGGAGCGCTCGGCCCTGCACCGCAAGCTGAAGACGCTCGGGCTGCATGGCGACGACTGACGCATGAAGGTGCTGATTGCGGGCGCCGGGCAGGTCGGCTCCAATATCGCCCGCTACCTTGCCGCGACCGGCTACGAGGTCACCATCATCGACCAACGCATGGAGCTGGTACAGAAGATCGGCGACAGCCTCGATATCCAGGCACTGGTGGGCTTCGCCTCGCATCCGAGCGTGCTGGCTCAGGCCGGCGCTGCCGACGCCGACATGCTGATCGCCGTCACGCACTCCGACGAAGTCAACATGGTGGCGTGCAACGTCGCCCATACACTGTTCAACGTGCCGACCAAGATCGCGCGCATCCGCCAGCAGGACTATCTGGAAAGCCGCTGGCAGGACCTGTTCCGTTCCCAGCACGTGCCGATCGACGTGATCATTTCGCCCGAGGTCGAGGTGGCGCGTGCCATAGCCCTGCGCCTCGAGGTGCCGGGCGCCATCAACTGCGTGCCATTCGCCGACGATCGCGTGCGGCTGGTAGGTGTGCGCGCCGCTCCCGACTGCCCGGTGAACGACACGCCCCTGCGGCAGCTGACCTATCTGTTTCCCGACCTGCATCTGGTCGTGGTGGCGATGAGCCGTGGCGACCGGGTGTTTATCCCCGATGCGGACGATCAGATCGTGGAGGGCGACGAAGTGCATTTCGTCGTCGAGTCCAAGTATGTCGACCGGGCCATGTCGGCGTTCGGCTACGAGGAGCGGCTGAACGACCGGCTGATTATCGGCGGTGGAGGTAATGTCGGCCTGTTCCTTGGGCTCGAGCTGGAACGCCGTCATCCCGAGCTCAACGTCAAGCTGATCGAGTTCAACGCGGCGCGGGCCGAGCTGGTGGCGGACCGGCTGTCGCGGACCGTGGTCCTGCGCGGCGACATCCGGGACCGGGAGCTGCTGGATGAGGCCGATGTCGGCGCCGCCTCGGCCATGGTGACGGTCACCAACAACGATGAGATCAACATCATGGCCAGTCTGCTGGCCAAGCGGCTCGGCTGTAGCCGCAGCCTGGCGCTCGTCAACAACAGTACCTACAGCTTGATCAACCGCTCATTGGGCATCGATGTGGCGGTGAATCCGCGTGACATCACCGTCTCCAGCGTCCTGCAGCATGTGCGCCGCGGGCGGATCAAGGCGGTGCACGCGATCGGCGACGGCGAGGCCGAGGTCTATGAGGCCGAGGCGCTGGAAGCCTCGCAGCTGGTCGGCAAGCCGTTGCGCGAGGCCCGACTCGCCGGCGGCGTCATCGTGGGCGCCGTGGTGCGCAAGGGCCAGGTGATCATGCCCCGTGGCGACACCGTGATCCGCGGCGGCGACCGCGTCGTCCTTGCCGCGCGTAAGGACATGGTCAAACGCGTTGAGCAGCTGTTCGCGGTCCGCCTCGACTATTTTTGATTCTGTCGCAGCCCATCGGACGGTCCCGCCATGTCCCGCATCGCCTATGTCAACGGCCGCTATCATCCTATCGATGTGGCGGGCGTCTCGATCGAGGATCGGGGCCTGCAGTTCGCCGACGGGGTCTACGAGGTGGTCAAGGCCCTGGGTGGCCGACTGCGCGACCTGGACCGGCACCTGGACCGACTGGAGCGCTCGCTCTCGTCCCTCGCGATCCCGATGCCCACGTCGCGGGCTGCACTGCGGACGATTCTGGCTGAAGTGCTGCGGCGCAATGCCCTGGCCGACGCTCTCGTCTATGTCCAGGTCGACCGCGGCGTGGCGCCACGCCAGCACCTATTTCCCAAAGAGACCCAGCCGTCGCTTATCGTCACGGCCCGGCGCGCGATTCTGCCGCGACCGGCGGAACTGGCTGCGGGCGCGGCTGTTGTGTCGATGCCGGACCGGCGGTGGAAACGCTGCGATATCAAGTCGGTGAACCTGCTGGCGAATGTGCTCGCGCGCCAGGCGGGTGCGCAGGTGGGTGCGCGCGAGGTGTGGCTTTGCGATGAGCAGGGTGTCGTCACGGAGGGCTCGAGCTCCAACGCCTACATCGTCGATCAGTCCGGGCGCGTCATCACGCATCCGTTGGGTCCGCAGATCCTGGGCGGTGTCACCCGTGAGGTCGTGCTCGAGCTGGCGCACGCCGATGGAATAGAGGTGGTGGAAAGACCGTTTACATTGGCGGAGGCCGCGCAGGCGCGTGAGGCGTTCTTGACCAGTACCTCGTCGCTCGTGCTGCCGGTCACGACGATCGACGGCCGACCGGTGGCCAATGGTCTCCCGGGCTCTATCAGCACCCGGCTGCTCGAACTTTACCGTGGTCATTTGATGCGAGTTGAATGATAGATCACGCCACTTTCGGTTGCAATGTACAGGCA
>JAPJRA010000448.1 GCA_030824835.1 Geminicoccaceae bacterium
GCGTCAAGCTTCTGGTCTACGGGGTCAGCGGCCTGCTCGCCGGCATCGCCGGTTTGATCGTCATCGCGATCATCTCGTCGAGCGACGCCAACCTGGTCGGTCTGGGGATGGAGCTCGATGCCATCGCCGCGGTGGCCGTCGGCGGAACGCTGCTGTCGGGCGGCAGGGCCACGGTCGTCGGCACGCTCCTGGGCGCCCTGATCATCCAGCTGGTCCGCTACACCCTCCTGGCCAACGGCGTGCCCGACGCCGCGGCCCTGGTGGTCAAGGCGCTGATCATCGTACTCGCGGTCTGGCTGCAGCGTCGGGGGCCGGCATGACGACGACTTCACCCATGGCCAGGATCTACAGCCACGTCGCCCGGCAGGGCGTGCTGGTGGCACTGCTGCTGCTGATCCTGTTCGGCTGGATGCGGTACGACTATTTCCTGGGGTCGTTCAACGTTCTCTCCGTGCTCCGCTACAATTCCATGTTCGCGCTGATCGCGCTCGGCATGTGCTTCGTGATCATGACCGGCGGCATCGACCTGTCGGTGGGCTCCACCGCCGCGATGACCAGCGTCGTGGCGGCGCTGCTCAGCCCCTACGGCGCGGTGCCGGGCCTGCTTGGCGGCGTGGGCGCGGGTGCGGTGGTGGGTCTGCTCAACGGGCTGATCGTGACGCGCCTTGGCATCCTGCCGTTCATCGCCACGCTGGCGACCATGCTGGCGGCCAGCGGCACGGGCCTGCTGCTGGCCGACAACCAGTCGGTCTCGGTCTCCTACGACACGAGCTTCGTCGATCTCGGCCAAGGTGACCTGTTCGGCCTACCGGTTCCGGCCCTGATGGCAGCTGCCGCCTACGTCGCGGGATCGATCCTGCTCAACTTCACCGGGTTTGGCCGCTACGTGCTAGCCGTCGGCGGCGGCGAGGAGGCAACCCGGCTGATGGGCCTGCCCGCGGACCGGGTCAAACTGCTGGTCTATGTCCTGAGCGGCACGCTGGCCGGCCTCGCCGGCGTCATCCTCGCGGCCCAGTTCGGTGCCGGGCAGCCGGCCGAGGGTATCGGCTGGGAACTGTTCGCCATCGCATCGGTGGTGGTCGGCGGCACCCTGCTCACGGGCGGGGTCGGCTCCGTCGGTGCCACACTGTCCGGGGCGCTCCTGCTGGGCCTGATCTTCAACATCCTGAACTTCGAGAACGGCCTCGGCTGGATCAGTCTTTCTGCCTACTGGCAGTCGGTGATCCGCGGCGGATTTCTGCTTTTGGTCGTGATCCTGCAAAGCCGGCTCACCCGCCGCGCGGCGTAACCGGAATCGGCCACGGCCGATATGAGCTGCCCTCGCGGATGGGCAAGGCGTATAGTGCCGATCCGGTACGCGCAGGCGACGGAGGAGTCCGACCCGGCATGACCCGCCATCTGAATCAGCCGCTCGGCGGCAACGAGATGCCCCGCTTCGGCGGGCCGGCCACGATGATGCGGCTGCCGGCCCAGGCGTCGGCGGAGGGCCTCGATGCCTGCTTCGTCGGCGTGCCCATGGATATCGGCACGTCGAACCGCAGCGGCACCCGTTTCGGCCCGCGCCAGATCCGTGCCGAATCGGCGTTGATCCGGCCCTACAACATGGCGACGCGGGCGGCACCGTTCGACAGCCTGCAGGTCGCGGACATCGGCGATGTCGCCACCAACCCGTACGATCTGAAGCAGTCGGTCGCCATCATCGAGGCGGCGTTCGACGAGATCATCAAGGACCGCTGCCGGCCGCTGACCCTGGGTGGCGACCATACCCTGACGCTGCCGATCCTGCGGGCGATGGCCAAGCGCCACGGGCCGGTCGGCATGATCCACGTCGACGCCCATGCCGACATCAACGACACCATGTTCGGCGAGAAGATCGCGCACGGCACGCCCTTCCGCCGCGCGGTCGAGGAGGGCCTGCTGGATTGCCGGCGGGTCGTGCAGATCGGCCTGCGCGGCACGGGCTACGCCGCCGACGATTTCGACTGGCCACGTAGCCAAGGCTTCCGCGTCGTCCCGGTCGAGGAATGCTGGCACAAGTCGCTGACGCCGCTGATGGAGGAGGTCCGGGCCCAGATGGGCGCCGGCCCAGTCTATCTCACCTACGATATCGACAGCCTCGACCCCGCCTATGCGCCGGGCACCGGCACGCCGGAGATCGGCGGGCTCAGCGTGATCCAGGCGCTGGAGGTGGTGCGGGGCTGCCGGGGACTGGACCTGGTCGGCTGCGATCTCGTCGAGGTCTCGCCGCCGTACGATCCGGTGGGCAACACGGCACTTGTGGCGGCCAACCTGCTGTTCGAGATGCTGTGCTCGCTGCCGGGTGTCGCCACCCGCTGAACCGGCAGCCGGCAAACGGGGGAAGGCTACATGACCGCACCCATGCCAGCGCACGGCCCGGCACCCGACCTGCCGCCGATCACCATGTTCGGGCCGGACTTTCCGTTCGCCTACGACGATCTGCTGCGCAGCCCGGCCGGCCTCGGCGACGTTCCCGGTGTTCGGCACGGCACCGAGGTGGCGGTCGTCGGGGCGGGCATCGCAGGCCTTGTCGCCGCCTACGAGCTGATGAAGCTCGGGCTGAAGCCGGTGGTCTACGAATCCGACCGTATCGGCGGCAGGCTGCGCTCGGAACAGTTCCGTGGCGCCGACGGCATCATTGCCGAGCTCGGCGCCATGCGGTTCCCACCGTCGAGCACCGCGCTATACCATTATCTTGACCTGGTCGGTCTGGAGACGGCCCCGTTTCCCAATCCGCTGACGCCAGCCACGCCCAGCACGGTGATCGAGCTGGAGGGCCGGGCCCACTATGCCGTGACCGCCGCGGACCTGCCGCCGGTATTCCACGAGGTCGGCCAAGCCTGGACCGAGGCGCTGGAGCAGGCCGCCAGCTTCTCCGCCATGCAGGATGCCATCCGGCGACGCGATGCGGCCCAGATCAAGTCCATCTGGAACACGCTGATCCCGCACTGGGACGAGAACACGTTCTACGGCTTCATCGCCGGCTCGGCGGCGTTCCGGCGGCGCTCGTTCCGCCACCGCGAGATCTTCGGCATGGTCGGGTTCGGCACCGGCGGCTGGGACACTGACTTCCCGAACTCGATGCTGGAGATCCTGCGCGTCGTCTACACCGACGCCGACAGTAATCACCGCTCGGTCGTGGGTGGCGTCGAGCAGCTGCCGCGCCGCCTGTGGCGCCGTACGCCGTACCGCATGGCCCATTGGCCCGAAGGGACCTCGCTTTCCACGTTGCACGGCGGCGCGCCCCGGCCGGGTGTGGCACACATCGCCCGCAGCGCCGGCGGTCGGCTCGCCATCACCGACCGCTGGGGCGAGAGGCGCGAGTTCGACGCCGCCGTCTTCACCTGCCAGACTTGGCTGCTGTCGGCCCGGATCGATTGCGAGGAGCGGCTGTTCGCGCCGGAGATGTGGAGCGCCATCGAGCGCACCCATTACATGCAGGCATCCAAGACCTTCGTCATGGTCGACCGGCCGTTCTGGAAGGACAAGGATCCGGCGACGGGGCGCAACATCATGAGCATGACGCTCAGCGACCGGATGACCCGCGGCACCTACCTGATCGACCAGGGCGACGATCGCCCGGCGGTCATCTGCCTCAGCTACACCTGGAACGACGACGCGCTGAAATGGCTCACCCTGCCGGCCGAGGACCGGGTACGGCGGATGCTGGCGTCGCTCGCCAAGATCTACCCCGGCCTCGACATCGCCCGGCACATCGTCGGCGACCCGATCACCGTGTCGTGGGAGTCCGACCCCAACTTCATGGGCGCCTTCAAGGCCAACCTGCCCGGCCACTACCACTACCAACGGCGCCTCTACAGCCACTTCATGCAGGATGATCTACCGCCCGGCCAGCGCGGGCTGTTCCTCGCCGGCGACGACATCTCGTGGACAGCCGGCTGGGCCGAGGGTGCGATCACCACGGCGCTCAATGCGGTCTGGGGCGTCGTGCGCCACCTCGGCGGCGGCAGCGCACATGGCAATCCCGGACCCGGCGACCGCTGGGACGAGCTGCAACCCCTGAGACTCCCCGATCAGTAGGCATACCGACATGTTCAGTCACCCCGAGTATGACGGGCACGAGGAGGTGGTGCATGCCTACGACGCCACTTCCGGCTTGCGCGCCATCGTGGCGCTGCACAACACCACGCTGGGACCGGCGTTCGGCGGCTGCCGGATATATCCCTACGCCGACGAGGCGCTGGCGCTGACCGACGTGCTGCGCCTGTCGCGCGGCATGACCTACAAGGCCGCCATCTGCGAGCTGCCCTACGGGGGCGGCAAGTCCGTGGTGCTGGCCGATCCGCGCCGCGACAAGACCCCGGAGC
>JAPJRA010000449.1 GCA_030824835.1 Geminicoccaceae bacterium
CGGGCAAGCGGGGCCGCTTTGCGCTGGGCACGCCCATCCTGACCGCTGCCCGCCGCAGACGCTGTCGATGTCGACGCCGAGCTGGCGGGCGATCTGCGGCCGCTGTCAGGTGACGGTGGGCGAGGGGGCCTTTGCCAAGCATGGCATCAGCAGCGCTGCCGGCCATCTCAGCGCGTTCTCGGCGACCGAGCTACGCTATCAGGAGAGAAAGAGCCTCCAGGCCGGGCGCCGCCTCTCCTGCCAGGCCATGCTGCAGGGCGATATCGTCATCGACGTGCCGGCGGACAGCCAAGTCCACAAGCAGGTGGTGCGCAAGCGGGCCGAGGTCAGGGCCATCGAGCTCGATACGCTCACCCGCCTCTATTATGTCGAGGTGGAAGAGCCCGACATGCACAAACAGCGGGGCGATTTCGAGCGGGTCGAGGAGGCGCTGCGGGCCCAGTGGGGCCTCGGGCGGATGAGCATCGACCTCACGCCGTTGCGGGATCTGCAGAAGCTCCTGCGCAAGGGCGGCTGGAAGGTCACCATCGCCGTGCACAAGGGTGAGCGGATCGTGGCCGCCTGGCCGGCCTTCCACGACACGCTCTACGGTATCGCGATCGACGTCGGCTCGACCACCATCGCCGCCCATCTTTGCGATCTGCATACCGGCGAGGTGGTGGCATCGTCGGGGATGATGAACCCGCAGATCCGCTTCGGCGAGGATCTGATGTCACGCGTGTCCTACGCGATGATGAATCCAGGCGGCGAGGTGGAGATGACCGCCGCCGTGCGCACGGCCGTCGACGAGCTGGTGCGCGAGCTGTGCGCCGAGGCGAAGGCCGATCCGGGGGACGTGCTGGAGCTGGTTTTCGTCGGCAACCCGATCATGCATCACCTGCTGCTAGGGATCGACCCTGTGGAGCTTGGAGGCGCTCCCTTCGCGCTGGCGACGGACAGCGCTGTCGAGCTCCTCGCTCGGGACCTCGACATATCCACCGTCAACGCCGGAGCCCGAGTCTACATCCTGCCGTGTATCGCCGGGCACGTGGGGGCCGACTGCGCGGGCGTGGTTCTGTCCGAGACGCCCTACCTGAACGACGAGATCACGCTGCTCGTGGATGTCGGGACCAATGCGGAGATCGTGCTCGGCAACCGCGACCGCCTCCTTGCCTGCTCGTCGCCCACCGGCCCTGCGTTCGAGGGTGCCCAGATCGGCAATGGCCAGCGCGCAGCACCGGGTGCGATCGAGCGGGTACGAATCGACAAGGAGACGCTGGAGCCGAGGTTCAAGGTGATAGGCTGCGATCTCTGGTCGAACGAGCCCGGCTTTACCGACGCCACCTCCCGTGCCGGCGTCACCGGCATCTGCGGCTCGGGGATCATCGAGGCCCTGGCCGAGATGTACCTGGCAGGACTCATCACCACCGACGGGGTCGTCGATGGCACGTTGGCTCCGCGCAGCCCACGTGTCCGGGGCACGGGCCGGACCTTCGGCTATGTTCTCCATACCGGCGAACCCGAGATCGTCGTCAGCCAGAACGACATCCGGGCGATCCAGCTGGCCAAGGCCGCCCTCTACGCCGGCGCGCGCCTGTTGATGGATCGGCTGGGCGTGGAGACGGTGGGCAGGGTTACGTTGGCAGGAGCCTTCGGCAGCCACATCGACCCGCTCCATGCCATGGTGCTGGGCATGATCCCCGACTGCCCATTGGACAAGGTCGGCTCCGCCGGCAACGCTGCCGGCACCGGGGCACGCATCGCCCTTCTGAACGGCAAGGCGCGGGCCGAGATCGAGGCCGTGGTGGGGCGGATCGAGAAGGTGGAGACGGCGATCGAGCCGCGCTTTCAGGAGCATTTCGTGGCGGCGATGGCGATCCCACACAAGACCGCCACCTACCCGAATCTAAGCACGGTCGTCAGCCTGCCCCAACCGAGCAATCCACCAGACGGCGGCGGTCGGCGCCGAAGGCGTTCAGGCTGAGTCCCCAGACGCGCGGCTCACGCCGGGCCATGCATCTCGACGACCTGTTGACGGATACCAACGGCCGGGTTGGTGCTGTCCGGGGCAAACCGCAGCGCCAGCACGACCGTGATAAGGCCCACCAAGACCAAAGAGCTCAGTAGCAGAAGTATGGACGGTGAGTGGCGCAGCTGCATCTCGGTCGCTCGGGGAAAATGCCTCCTGCGTCGTCACCGACCGGGAATCGGGTCGGCAAGTCCGCCTGGAGATCAAAGCGTCGGGTGGTTGGTAATTACGATATAGCTCGCCCGAGCCGTGTGGCATTGGTCAGAAGCTCGGCAGATTGCCGCAGGTACGCATCGTTGTGACGGTCGTCGGCGATTGAGTTGCGGCTCTTTCTCGTGAGGACCGCTCACGCACGGGATCTCCATTGTCAGCCCGTGGCAGGTTCCTGGCGGATCGACGGATCGTGGAATGGTGGAGGTGCGGCCAATCATCTTGCTATTCGACCGAATTTGGCAATTTGGCTGGTGAGGTGGTACGAGGCAGCATCGACATACTGCACTGCAGCATGAGGGCGCGATGTACGATCAAAGCGTAGTTTCTCTGGCCGGCCGCAGAGGCCTGGTCACCGGAATCGCCAACAAGCAGTCGATCGCGTGGGGCTGCGCCAAAGCCTTCCGATTTCTTGGTGCCGAGCTTGCCGTCACCTATCTGAACGAACGTGCCAAGCCACACGTCGAGCCGCTGGCGGAGGAACTCGAGGCCTCTATCCTGGCACCACTGGATCTGCGCGAGGAAGGGCAGTTGGAGGCAGTGTACGCGCAGATAGAGCGTGAATGGGGCAAGCTCGACTTTGTGCTGCATTCGATCGCGTTCGCGCCTCGGGACGATCTGCACGGCCGGGTGATCGACTGCTCCAAGGCAGGCTTCCTGCAGGCCATGGACATCTCCTGCTGGTCGTTCCTGCGGATGGCCAAGCTCGCCGAGCCGCTGATGGCGGACGGCGGCTCGCTGTTCTGCATGACCTACTATGGCTCGCAGCGGGTGGTCGAACACTACAATCTGATGGGGCCGGTCAAGGCCGCGCTGGAGAGTGCCACCCGCTACATGGCGGCCGAACTCGGGCCCAAGGGCATTCGTGTCCACGCCATTTCCCCGGGGCCACTCAAGACCCGTGCCGCTTCCGGTATCGCCGAGTTCGACGAACTGCTCGACCGGGCGCAGGCCAAGGCGCCGATGCATCGGTTGGTGTCGGTCGACGATGTCGGCCTGGCGACGGCGTATCTCGCCACCGACGCCGCCAAGCTGATCACCGGCCAGACACTCTACATCGACGGTGGCTACAGCATCATCGACTGAGGCCCAGACTCAGGCCGCCGCTCGGAAACGGCGGCGGGCGGCGGCCAGGGTGCGCTCGGCAACTTGCTCGGCCTGGGTCCGGATCTCCGGCACCGCGGTGATGTCCCACAGCGCACCGCGGGTCACCGGCCCGACACCGAACAAATGCGGCAGCGGTTGGCCCCGGGCATCGAGAACAGCACCATGGACCGTGCAGTCGACGCCCAGCCCTAACGGCGCGGGTCGGATCAGCCCGTCGGCCTGAAGCTGGCGTAGGAGAGGCTCATCACTTTGGCAGTAGTCGGTGTTGATGCCGGTGCAATCGATCACCTGTTGAGCCACGATCTCGCGTGGCTCCTGCTCGCCCTTGGCACGCCAGACCACGCGCACCTTGCCGTCCGCCGGTTCAATCGAGGCTATGCGACCGGCATCGACATGCAGCACGCCAGAAGCGCGTAGCAATGCCACGGTGGCTCCGATCGATGGCGCCATGCGATGCCGATGAACATCCCACCACGGCCGCACATGCCGCAAAAAGCGCGCCTTGTCGGCTGGCGAGAGTTGCGCCCACAAGGCTTGCGCCTGCGGTCGTAGGGCGTCGATCACCGCCCGCCAACCGATCGCCCGCGCGTCGTTACGACGGATCTCGCGGCGGATCGCCCGGAACATGGCCAGCAGCGATCGCTGATCGTCGGCACGCAATTTCACCTCCGTGCACGGCTTGGCCGGGGCATGGCTCTGCGGCAGCAGGCCACGCCTCGAGATCGCATGGATCGGCCCTTCGAATCCCTGCTGGGCCAAGGCGATACAGGCGTCGACCATGCTGAGGCCAGTGCCGAGCATGACGACGGGGAGGCCAGGGGCGAGCGGCATGGTGGCCGCTTCCGCCCAGGGATTGCCGATGAAGCCGGCCAAGCGAGGGCTGGCCGAGGGGAGGTTGCCCAGCGCCAGCACCGCCGCATCCATGCGATAGCAGCGACCATTGGCCGTCTCGAGTGCGAAGCCGCCGTCCCGCGGGCGCATCGCCGTAGCGGTATCGGCAATCAGGTAGAGATTGTC
>JAPJRA010000450.1 GCA_030824835.1 Geminicoccaceae bacterium
GTCCTGACCGTCGAACCGGATCGTGCCGCGGTCGGGCTGCTCTATCCAGGACAGCAGCCGTGACAGCGTCGACTTTCCGCAGCCGGATTCCCCGACCAAGCCGAAATTGTCGCCTTCGAGCACGTCGAAGCTGACGCCGCGTACCGCCTGCACCGCCTGTGTGCCGAAGAACCGCGTGCGGTCGGGGACCGTGTAGGTCTTGGTGACATCCTGCACCGAGAGGATCGACTTCGCGGTCGAAGGCGGCAGCAATGTCGGCGGCCCTTCGCTCCAGATCCGCGCCGTGCGTTCCAACAGATCCCGGCTGTAGGCGTGCTTGGGGTTGTGGATCAGCTCGTCCGGCGTGCTGCGCTCGACGATCCGGCCATGACTCAGCACGAGCACGTCGTCCGCAACCTCGCGCACGATCGGCACCGAGGTGGCGATGAACAGGATCCCGGCATCGATGTCTTCGCGCAGCTGCTTGAGCAGGCGGATGATCTGGGCGGCCACTGTGACGTCGAGCGGCTGGGTGACATTATCGCAGATCAGGAACCCGGGCTCGGCGACCAGCGCGTCGACGATCATCGCCCGCTGCAGCATCCCGCCCGAGTACTGGTTCGGGAACTCGTCGTAGCGACGTGCCGCCGAAGGAATATGGACGCGATCGAGCAAGGCCACGACGCGCTTTTTGGCCTCCGCCACGCCAATTTCAGGTCGCACCGCTCGCAGCTTCTCGGCGACCTGCACGCCGACCGGGATCGTGGGATCGAACGAACTGCCAGGGTCGGCGCCGATATAGCCGATGTGCCGGCCGCGCAGCGCCAGCCGCTCTGCGTCCGGCATGGCGAACAGGTCGCGGCCACGGAACAGGACTTGACCGTCCGTGCGCACGAGCGGTGGCTGGATCCAGCCGACCACGGCCTTGGCCAGCGTCGTCTTGCCGGAGCCGCTCTCACCGATCACGCCCAGCACCTGCCGGTCGGCGACGGTGAAGCCGACATCATCCAGCACCAGCCGGCGCTGGCTGGAGCGCTGCAGCTCGACCGACAGGCCCTTCACCTCCAGCAGGGGCGCGGCCGCCATCAGATCGTCCCCCGCAGCAACATGTTGCGTGCCCGCTCCAGCGAGGCGCCCATGAGATTCAAGGACAGCAGCGCCAGGAACAGGAACAGGCCGGGCATGGTCGCGATCCACCAAGCATTGATCAGATATTTGCGTCCGTCGGCGATGATGCTGCCGAAAGTGGGCGTCGGCGGCTGAATGCCGATGCCGATGAAGCCCAGGATCGCCTCGAAGATCATCATGCGCGCCACATCCAGTACCGCCACGAACGCGATCGGTGGCAGGATATTGGGCGCTATCAGCGCCAGCATGATCAGCAGATCCGACGCCCCCAGGATCTTGGCACCCCGGACATACTCCTTGCGCCGCTCGGACAGCGTCACCGCCCGTGTGATACGGGCATAGGTCGGCCATCCCGCGAGCGCCAGCACCAGCACCACCGAATAAGGCGTCGGCCTGGACACGGTCAGAATCGTGATCGCCAGGATGATCAACGGAATCGATAGCTGTGCGTCGGTCAGGCGCATCAGGATCGTGTCGGTCCAGCCCCCACGATAACCGGCCACCAGCCCGATCGCGCAGCCGACGATGAACATGATGACCACGGTGGCGATGCCGATCATCAGTGCGTTCTGCAATCCGATCAGCGAGCGCAGGAACAGATCGCGGCCGAGCTGGTCGGTTCCCAGGAAATGGTCCCAGCGCCCGCCCACCATGAAGGCCGGCGGCAGGAACTTGTCTTTGACCATCATCTTGGTCGCCGAGAGGTCGGTCAGCAGCGGGAACAGGATCGACAGAGCCAGCAGTGTCGCGAAGACGACCAAACCGACCTTGAACTCGCTGCGTGCCCAGGCCGCTCGCCACAGGCGCCAGGTCGGGCTGACCGGCGCCATCGCGGCCGGTGCTTGCATCTCCGGCAGCGTTTCGCTCGCCATCAGTATTCGAGCCTCGGGTCGATCCTGGCGGCGACGAGGTCGACCAGGATGTTGATCACCACGAAGATCGTGCTCGACAGGACCGCCACCCCCTGGATGACCGGGAAGTCGCGCTGCAGCACGGCCTGGACCGTGAGCAGCCCGATCCCGGGATAGTCGAAGATGTACTCGACGATGAGCACGCCGCCGAGCAGTGCGCCCACCTGCACGCCGAACAGGTTGAGGATCGGTGTGGTGGCGTTGCGCAGCACGTGCCGGGTCAGGATCTGCCTGGGTGGCAGGCCGCGCACCGCCGCCAGCTCGACGAAATTCTGGCGCAGCGTGTCGGCGACGGAGACCGACAGGGCGCGGATGAACAACGGCGACATCTCCACCGCGATCACCAGCGCCGGCAGGATCGTGTAGGCGAAACCCTGGTAGCCGATCGACGGGATCCACTGCAGGCGCGCGGTGACGATGAGCGCCAGCACGATCGCGAACCAAAAGTTCGGCACCGAGACGAACACCGAGGATAGATAGAGTGCGAGCTTGTCCGGCCAACGCCCGGCGTAGAGCCCGCCCCCAATGCCCAGCGGCACCGCGATCACGAATGTGAACACCAGGGCCAGCGCTGCCAGCTGTAGCGTGAAGGGGAGCGTCGAGCCGATCAGGTCGATGACCAGCGCACGTGAGCCGCGGGCTTCGTCGCGGCCGCCGGTTACGGAGCCGCCAGTGGCGCTCTTGATGAACGAGGTACCGAAATCGCCGTGCACGACCTGGCCCAGATAGCGCACGTACTGCACGACGATCGGATCGCGCAGGCCCATGTCCTTGGCGGTCTGCTCGACGACCGCGTCCGGCGCGACCGGCCCGAGGATCATCCGGGCGGGGTCGCCCGGGATCAGGCGCAGGAGAGAGAAGATCGTGAACGAGACCAGGAGGACGATGATCGCGCCTTGTACGAGGCGGCGGGCGAGGAAGGTGAGAATGAAGCCCATACGTACCCTACCCCGTCCGTGCCCGAATTACGACTTGAACTCGGCCTTGGTCGCGTCGATCGGTCCGTTCGGGTAGAAGTAGATGTTCTCCAGCCCCTTGCGGCGGCCGTGCAGCAGCACCGAGGTGAACAGCGACAGGCTCGGTGCCTTGGATGCGATCACGCCGGTTGCGGTACCGATTAGCTCGGCACGCTTGGCCGGGTCGGACGCGGCTTGCTCGGCGTCCAGGGCCGCGTCGATCTCCGGATCCATGCAGCCGTTGATGAGCCCGCCCATCGGGCTCGCCTTGCTGTGGAACATCGGGCGCAGCACGAGATCGGGCTCGGGCGACCCGGTCGACCAGCCGACATCGACCATGTGGCCGAACGGCTCCTGGCCCTTACGCTGGTAGATGCGCTCGAGCCAGGCCGCCGTCTCCATGACAGTGAGCTTCACGTTGAAGCCCTGCTCCTGGAGCATCGCGGTGATGACCTCGCCATACTCCTTGGTCTTCGGGTAGAAGCCGGTCGAGACCAGATATTCGAGCTCCGGCAGGCCCTGGCCATTGGGGAAGCCTGCCTGAGACAGCAGTTCCTGGCACTTCGCCGGATCGAAGGTCGGGTAGTTCTCCAGGTCGACGTAGCCGAACTTCACCGGCGAAATGTAGTTGTTGGATTCGTGGCCGGCGACGCCCATGACCTCCAGCACCTGCGAGCGGTCGATCGCATGCGACGCCGCCAGCCGCAGCATCGGATTGTCGAACGGCGCCTTGTTGGTGCGGAAGTGCAGGTACTTGTTCTCGGTCGCGATCGTCCGGCTGACCTCGACCTTCGGTTCCTTCGACAGCGTCTCGTACTGCTCGGGCTCGAGCCGCTCGGTGACGTCGATCTCGCCCGAGAGCAGCGCCAGCACGCGCGTCGTGGCGTCCCCGATATAGGCGAACTGCAGCTCGTTCAGGATCGGCCGCCCGGCCCAGAACTGGTCGAAGGCGGCCATGATCGTCGTGTTGCCCTTCTGCTCGACGAACTTGAAGGGCCCGGTGCCGTTTGGGCGACCTTGCAGGGTCTTCGGGTCCTTGATGTCAGCGGCCGACATGATCGGCAGGAAGCCGGCCAGGAAATAGAACGCGGAGGCGGGATAGCCACCTTTCTCGGTGTGGACACGCGCGGTGAGCCGGTCGACCACCTCGACCTCGCAGGGGCCCGGATACCAAGCGGCCGGCCGGTCGGCCTGCGATGCATACTCGAAGGTGGCCTTGACGTCCTCGGCCGAGAACGGCGCGCCGTTGTGGAAGGTCACACCGTCACGCAGCTTGTATTCCATCGTGTGCAGATCGACGACGTTCTGGCTGAGCGCCAGGTCCCAGACGATCTCATCGGGCTTTTCGGGGCGCATCGGCGTGTTG
>JAPJRA010000451.1 GCA_030824835.1 Geminicoccaceae bacterium
GTGTCGAACATCTGCCGGGCCGGATGCTCGGGCGGGATATTGAGCGCCTCGAAATTGTGCCAGTCGTCCTCGATGTCGGGCCCTTCGGCGACGGCGAAGCCCATGTCGGCGAAGATCGCCACGATCTCCTCGGCGGCCTGGCTCACCGGATGGATCCGCCCAACCTCGCGCTCCCGTGGCGGCAGGGTGACGTCGATCCGCTCGGCCTCGAGGCGCGCATCCAGCGCCGCCTGCTCAAGCACCAGACGCCGCCCCGCCAGGGCTTCTTCCAGCTCGCGCTTGACCGTGTTGAAGGCTTGGCCGGCCTCGCGCCGCTGCTCCGGCGGCAGCGTGCCCAGCTGCTTAACCAGCTCGGTGACGCGGCCCTTCTTGCCAAGCGCCGTGACCCGGATTTCCTCAAGCGCACGCGGATCGCCGGCAGCGGCGACCTGGCTCAGGATATCGCTCCGGAGACCGTCGATATCGACGTCCATCCGCGTTCCCCTCGACTGTCGAGACAACAAAAAAGGGGCCGACCCGGCCCCTCTTCGTTCATCCGGCGGCAGGCACCCGACTGGGCGCCGCGCCGATCATGCCTGGAGAGCGGCCTCGGCCTGCTGCACGAAGCCCGCGAACGCCGCCCCGTCATGGACGGCGATATCGGCCAGCACCTTGCGGTCGAGGCCGACACCGGCGAGCTTCAGCCCGTGCATAAATCGGCCGTAGGTCAGCCCGTGCTCACGGACGATGGCGTTGATCCGCTGGATCCACAGCGCACGGAACTCGCGCTTGCGCACGCGCCGGTCGCGATAGGCGTAGAGATGCGACTTCTCCATCGCCTGAATCGCAGCGCGGATGGTGGTGCTGCGGCGACCCCGCTGCCCCTTGACCTGCTCCAGCACCTTCTTATGACGGGCGTGGGTGGTCACACCGCGTTTGACACGAGCCATCTGGGTCGATCCTCAGTCTTCGGGCTGCCGGCCGGTCAGGCGTAAGGCAGCATCAATTTCACGAGCGCGGCGTCACCGGGCGCAAGGTAGCGTGCCTTGCGCTGGTTCGCCTTGGTCGCCTGCGGCTTCCCCGTCATCATGTGACGGTGATAGGCGGCAGCGCGCTTGACCTTGCCGGTCCCGGTCAGCGAGAAACGCTTGGCGGCGCTCCGCTTGGTCTTCATCTTCGGCATGTGCGGGAAAACTCCAAAACGACGCCATGCGCGCCGCGGCGCGACGACAGCCCGCGGCTTATAGCCAAGGCCGCCGTCGCACGCAACAGCGCTGTGACGGCAACAGAGCAACTATCGCGAGCGCTGGCGACGGCCTGGGCGGACCCGTTCGACGACCGCTTCCGCCGTCCGCGCGGGCACCGATCCAGGCGAGCGACGCCCGGCCCCGGGCCGGCGCAGGATCAGGGCGACCCATGGGCCCTGATCGATGCGCCCAGCTAGCCGGAGCCCTTGCCGCGCGTGCGCCGCCAGCACCGCCGTCGCCTGCCGGTCGAGCAGCCCGGACAGCACCGCATGCCCGCCGGGCGCCAAGTGCCGATACAGGGCCGGTGCGAACTCGATCAGCGGATCGGCCAGGATGTTGGCCAGGATAAGGTCGAATGGCGCCTCTCGTCGCACCAGCGCATGGCGGTAGCCGTCGGCGACAATCGCCCGGGCGTAGTCTGCGACACCGTTGATCTCGAGATTGTGCACCGCGACCCTGACCGCGATCGGGTCGTTGTCGACGGCGAGAATGCGTGCCGGCCAGCATTTGGCCGCGGCGATCGCCAGCACGCCCGAGCCGCAGCCGACGTCAAGCACCCGCCTGAAGCGGCGCCGGCCGGCGAGCCGGTCGATCGCCTGCAGGCAGGACTGCGTCGTCGCATGGTCGCCCGAGCCGAACGCGACTCCGGCGTCGATCTCGATCGGGATCAGACCGTCCGGCAATTCGTCACGGGCGTGCGAGCCGTGCACGACGAAGCGACCAGCGGCAATCGGCGGCAGGCGCAGCGACGTCGAGGTGACCCAATCCTCGTCAGCCACCGCCGTGATCGCCATCTCCTCCAGCTCAGCACCGGCAGCGGCACAGGCCCGAGCGAGATCTGGCTCCAGCAGGGCACGCTCGGGCCGCTCGGGGAACAGGAGATCGATCCGCCAGCCGAGCGGCTCGGCGGTCACCTCGTCCTCGATCTCGAACACGGAGACGCTGAGCGCCTCCTCCTCAAAGCGTTCCAGCACGTCGGGCATGGGTGGCCCGCTGGTGCGGACGCTGACACGCCAGAGCTCGGCGGGGGCCGTCATGGCGATACCTCGTGGTTGGCTGGAAGCGTCGGGCCGCGACCGTCAGGCCGGGCGGACAAAGCTGTCGATGACCTTCTTGCGGCCCGTGTGCTCGAAGGTGATGTCGAGCTTGTTGCCGTCGACCACCTCGACCTTCCCGTAGCCGAACTTGTCGTGGAAGATGCGATCGCCGACCTTGAACGCCCCGGTCTTGCCGAGGGGCCGGGTCTGGAGAATCTCCGCCCTGCCCTCGATCAGCTTGCCGGCCTCGGCGCGGCGCGAGCGGAACCGGCTGGTCGGGCGGGCCACGAACGGCTCGTCGTCGAGGAAGGTGCCCAGGTCCGGCCGCGTCGCCGGGTTGCGATGCAGATGCTCGATATGAGCCCCGGGCAGCTCATCGATGAAACGCGACGGCATGCTGGACGACCACTGATTGTAGACCCGCCGATTGGCGGCGAAGCTGATCGTCAGCCGGCGCCGGGCCCGGGTCATCCCGACATAGGCCAGCCGGCGCTCCTCCTCGAGCGCCTTGGTGCCGCCCTCGTCGATGGCGCGCTGGTTGGGGAAGAGGCCCTCCTCCCAACCGGCCAAGAACACGTTGTCGAACTCCAGCCCCTTGGCGCCGTGCAGCGTCATGATGCTGACCAAATCCGCATTCGGCGCGGTGGCATTCTCCATCACCAGGCTGACATGCTCGAGAAACGCCGCCAGGGTGTCGAACTCCTGCACGGCCTTCACCAGCTCCTTCAGATTCTCGAGCCGCCCCGGCGCATCCGGGGTGCGCTCGGCCTGCCACATGGCCGTGTAGCCCGACTCGTCGAGCACGGTCTCGGCAAGCTCACGCGCGCTGCGCTCGGGCAGCCAGCCGCGCCAGCGGTCGAACATGGCCAGCAGCTCGGCCAACGCATTCCGAGCGCGCGCCGGCAGCTCGTCGGTCTGGCACATGGTGCGGGCGGTCTGAAACAGGCTGACCTCGGCACCACGGGCGGCAGCGCGCAGGTTCCGGATCGTGCTGTCGCCGATGCCGCGGCGCGGGACGTTGACGATCCGCTCCAGGGCCAGATCGTCGTCGGGCTGGCAGATGACCCGGAAATAGGCGATCGCGTCGCGGATCTCCGCCCGCTCGTAGAAGCGCGGGCCGCCCACGACGCGGTAGGGAATGCCGAGCTGTATGAAGCGCTCCTCGAACGAGCGGGTTTGGAAACCCGCCCGCACCAGGATGGCCGACTGGGCCAACGGACGGCCCTGCCGCTGCCAGGCCTCGACCTCGTCGGCGACGAAGCGGGCCTCCTCCTGGTCGTCCCAGAGACCGGCGACGCGCACCTGCTCGCCCTGCTCGTCCTCGGTCCAGAGCGTCTTGCCGTGCCGCGACCGATTGCGGGTGATGACGCCGGATGCCGCGGCCAGAATGTGGCCCGTCGAGCGGTAGTTGCGCTCCAGACGGATGATGCGGGCACCCGGGAAGTCCTGCTCGAAACGCAGGATGTTGCCGACCTCCGCACCCCGCCAGCTGTAGATCGACTGGTCATCGTCGCCGACACAGGTGACGTTCTTATGGCCGCCGGCCAGCAGCCGCAGCCACAGATACTGCGCGACGTTGGTGTCCTGATACTCGTCGACGAGCACGGTCCGGAAGCGGCGCTGGTACTGGGCCAGCAGCTCTTGATGCTGCGTCAGCAGAGTGAGCCCGTGCAGCAGCAGATCGCCGAAATCGCAGGCGTTTAGCGTGACCAGCCGCTGCTGGTAGGCCGCGTACAAGGCCACGCCCTTGCCCAGGGCGAAGTCGCCGACCTCGGCCGCCGGCACCTGGTCCGGACGGTAGCCGCGGTCCTTCCAGCGCTGGATGATCGTGACCAGCAGGCGTGCAGGCCAACGCCGCTCGTCCACGTCCGCCGCCTGGATGATCTGCTTGGCGAGCCGCTCCTGGTCGTCACTGTCGAGGATCGTGAAATTGGCCTGCAAGCCCACGAGCTCGGCGTGGGCGCGCAGCATCCGCACCCCCATGGCGTGGAACGTGCCCAGCCACATGCCGGCAACACTGCGACCGATCAGCCCTTCCAGCCGCTCGACCATCTCGCGCGCGGC
>JAPJRA010000452.1 GCA_030824835.1 Geminicoccaceae bacterium
GGCTTTCCTGCGTGAACATGGAATTGCGCAGGCTGTCGCCGGTGCCATTGAGGCCGACCACCAGGCCGTAGCCGACCAGCATGTTGGCGCGCACGCCTTCGAAGTCGGCGATGTCCTTGACCCGCGAGGCCGCCGCGGCCGCCCCGCCGCCGATGACGGCGACGAACCAGGCGGCAAGCAGGAGGCGGCGCCAATGCGTTGGCTCCCGTGAGCTCAACGGCAACTCCTTTGCGTGCGCGGGCCGCGTTGCCCATCGTCGACGTGGATTATCCATGCCGACGGTTAATCCTCTGTTGAGAGGACGGGCCTTATCGACGGGGACGGTGCCGCCAGCCTGGAGTGCGAGATGCGTGTGACCGGCTCAAGCCCGCAGACCCGTGCCTTGCCGGGCCGCGGCATCGACCGTTCTGGTGGATCCGCCGTGTTTCCGGTGCCGGGCGGCGCCCCGGGTGCGACGGCTTGCGGACCCGCCACCGTGGCGCCGGCAACCGTGTCCCTTGGCATGCTTCTGGCGTTGCAAGGACTGCCCGACGCGACGGAACGTCGTCGGCGTGCGCTGCGGCGCGGGCGGGACCTGTTGGACCGACTGGCGCAGCTGCATCTGGCGTTGTTGGAGGGAGCATTGCCGCCATCGGTGCTGCATGGGTTGCGCCGGCAGCTGGCGGACGAAGCCGGCTGTCCGGACGACCGATCGCTGCGGCGGCTGCTGGGCGAGATCGAGGTTCGGGCGGCGGTCGAGCTGGCCAAGCTCGAGCGGGCGACGGCCGAGCGGTGAGATTGCTGGCCGCGGCGGTCTGGCGCACGATGTCGCAGCGCGCCCGGCAGGCGAGACATTGCGACGGCAGATGCCACAATTGATGTCGTGCCGGCCGCACCGACGACCGGCATGAACGATGGCGTCTGGCAGGCTGGTTCGATGCCACGACGACCGGCATCGTCGGGCAGCTTGGCAGCCGAGTTCGCGGGTGGGTTGGATGAGCAGCGAGTTGTTGCAGGTCGAGGATGCGCTGTCCCGCGCCGAGCAGAAGGCGTCGCCGCTCTATGCCGGCCGTGTGGAGGTGTATGCCAAGGCCATCAAGGGACAGTTCCGGACGATCAAATGGGTCGGTCTCGTGGTTCTGCTCGGGATCTACTACGCGACGCCCTGGATCCGCTGGGATCGTGGCCCGGGGGCGCCGTCCCAGGCGGTGCTCGCCGACATCGACGGTGGACGGCTCTACTTTTTCGGCATCGAGATCTGGCCGCAGGAAGTCTACTATCTGACCGGTATCCTGATCATGGCGGCGTTCGGGCTGTTCCTGGCGACGGCGCTGTTCGGCCGCCTCTGGTGTGGTTTCGCGTGCCCACAGACCGTCTGGACCGATCTGTTCATGCAGGTCGAGCGCTGGATCGAGGGCGACCGCGCCGAGCGCATGCGCTTCGACAAGGCGCCCTGGACGCCGGCCAAGTGGCGCAAGCGCATCGCCAAGCACGCGGCTTGGCTGCTGATCGCGTTCCTGACCGGCGGTGCCTGGATGATGTACTTCCGGGACGCGCCGACGGTGGTGGTCGAGTTCTTCACCGGCCAGGCCGGCCTCACCGTCTACTTCTTCACCGCCCTGTTCACGGCCACGACCTACGTCCTGGCTGGCATGGCCCGCGAGCAAGTCTGCACCTACATGTGCCCGTGGCCGCGCATCCAGGGTGCGCTCGTCGACCGGGACACGATGGCCGTCACCTATGCCGGCTGGCGCGGCGAGCCGCGGGGCAAGTACCGCAAGGGCGAGAGCTTC
The DNA here is from genome assembly GCA_030824835.1 of Geminicoccaceae bacterium. Classification (GTDB taxonomy): domain Bacteria; phylum Pseudomonadota; class Alphaproteobacteria; order Geminicoccales; family Geminicoccaceae; genus Benzoatithermus. The sequence goes on from JAPJRA010000452.1 coordinate 1,773, forward strand.
GAGACGCGGGGCGACTGCATCGACTGCAAGCAGTGCGTCGCCGTGTGCCCGATGGGCATCGACATCCGCGACGGATTCCAGCTCGAGTGCATCGGCTGCGGCCTGTGCATCGACGCCTGCGACGATGTCATGGGCAAGATCGGCCGCCCGCTCAAGCTCATCGCGTACGACAGCGAGCGCAACCAGGAGCTGCTGGCCGCCGACGAGCCCCCGTCCTACCGTCTCGTGCGGCCGCGCACGCTGCTCTACGCCGCGATTCTGGGCGTGGTCGGCGTCGTCATGCTGACCGTGCTGCTCTTGCGCTCGACCGTCGACGTCAACATCCTGCCGGACCGGAATCCGCTGTTCGTGACCATGTCCGACGGCAGCATCCGCAACGGCTACGGCATCCGCGTGATGAACAAGGAGCACACCGAGAAGGCGTACGCCCTAGAGGTCGAGGGCCTGGAGGGCCGCCTCAGCGTGCTGGGCCAGGACGGGTACGGTGACCGCGTGACGCTGCTAGCACCACCGGACGGCGTGGCGACCTATCATGTCTTCCTGCAGCTGCCGCGCGAGGCGGTTAAAGGGTCGCTGAGCGACATCACCTTCGAGCTCGAGGACACCGACAGCGGGCGGGTCGAGAAGTTCTCGTCCGTGTTCCGGGGGCCCAAGCCGTGATGGCGATGGACGCCCGCCGGGCACCTGCCCGCGGCAGCTGGATCCCATGGGCATTCGTGCTGTTCTTCGTCGTCGTCACGGCGGTGAACGGAGTCATGATCTGGTTCGCCATGGACAGCTGGACCGGGCTGTCGAGCGGGCAGGCCTACGACCGGGGCCTGCGCTACAACCACAATCTGGAGGCGGCGCGGCGGCAGGCGGCGCTCGGCTGGCAGCCGCGGCTCACGGCAAGGTCGGTCGGCCCCGGGCATGCCGAGGCGACGCTGGTCGTGAACGCTGCCGCCGGTCGGGCCCTGCCGGGGGCGACCGTCGAGATCTCGTTCGAGCGCCCGACGCGCGAAGGGGTCGATTTCGTCGTCGCGCTCGCGCCGGAGCAGCCGGGCCGGTACCGTGCCGACTTCGCGCTGCCGCTGATCGGCGTCTGGGACGCGCACGTGACCATCCGGCGCGGCGACGACCAGTTCGTGCTGCAGCAACGGTTTGTGCTGCACTGACCATGGCCAACCTGGAGCCAGCCCGACCCATCGGGGCCAGCACGCGGCCGTCCGATGCGCCGCCCCCGCTCGACGTGCTGCCATTCGTGCGCGAGGAGGATGCGCGCGGCGTCCAGGTGCTGCATCTGATGGTCGAGGGGGTCCATTGCGGCGCCTGCGTGCGCAAGATCGAGCGTGCGCTCGAGCGCGAGGGCGGTCTCGACACGGCGCGGGTCAATCTCACCACACGGCGCCTGACGGTGCGCTGGCGCGGCGTGCCCGAGCGCGGCAATCGTCTGGCGCAGGTGGTGGCCGGCCTGGGCTATGGCGTGGTGCCGTTCGACCCCGACCGGCTGCGGTCGGCGGACGACCGCTACCAGCGCGAGCTGCTGCGCAGCTTGGCCGTAGCCGGGTTCGCGGCGAGCAACGTCATGCTGCTCTCGGTGGCGATCTGGGCTGGCGAGTATTACGGCATGGGCACCGGCACCCGCACCTTCCTGCACTGGTTCCAGGCGCTGATCGCGCTGCCGGCGATCGCGTTCGCCGGGCGCCCGTTCCTCCGCTCGGCCGTGCGGGCCCTGGCCGCCGGGCACACCAACATGGACGTGCCGATCTCGCTGGGCGTGCTGCTGGCGCCGGCGATGAGCATCGCGGAGACGGCCCGTGGTGCCGAGCACGCCTATTTCGACAGTGCCGTCACGCTGCTGTTCTTCCTGCTGATCGGCCGCTATCTCGACCAGCGTGCCCGCGGCGTCGCCCGCTCGGCGGCCGAGCGGCTGCTGGCGCTGACCGCCGGTGCCGTGACCCTGGTGCTGCCCGACGGCACCACCCGGAGCGTGCGGCCGGAGCAGCTGGAGGCCGGGCAGCAGGTGCTGGTCGCCAGCGGCGAGCGGGTCGGCGTCGACGGTGCCGTCGCCGATGGCTCGAGCGAGCTCGACACCAGCCTGATCACCGGCGAGACGCTACCCCAGCGGGTGGGCATCGGCGATCGCGTGTTCGCCGGCATGGTCAATCTCGGCTCGCCTTTGCGCCTGCGGGTGCGCGCGGTCGGCGAGGGCACGCTGCTGGCCGAGATCGTGCGGCTGATGGAGCTGGCGGAGCAGCGCCGGTCGCGCTTCGTGGCGGTGGCCGACCGGGTGTCGCGGGCCTATGCGCCGGTCGTGCATGCGCTGGCGCTGCTGACTTTCCTGGGCTGGACGCTCACCGGCGCCGCTGCCTGGCAGACGGCGTTGCTCTATGCGATCGCCGTCCTGATCATCACCTGCCCGTGCGCGCTGGGCCTGGCGGTGCCGGCGGTGCAGGTGCTGGCCAGCGGCCGGCTGCTGCGCCGCGGCACGCTGCTCAAGTCGGCGACGGCGCTGGAGCGGTTCGCCACCGCCGACATGGTGGTGTTCGACAAGACCGGCACATTGACCACCGG
>JAPJRA010000453.1 GCA_030824835.1 Geminicoccaceae bacterium
CAACAGCGGAGTCGAGCCGCGGGTGATCGAGTATCTGCGCACGCCGCCCTCGCGCGCCGAGCTGCAGGACCTGATCGCCCGGATGGGCATCCCGGTGCGCGCGCTGCTGCGCCGCAAGGGCACGCCCTACGACGAGCTCGGGCTCGACGACGCGAAATGGACCGATGCCGAGCTGATCGACCTGATGCTGGCCCACCCGATCCTGATCAACCGGCCGATCGTGGCGACACCGTTGGGGGTGCGCCTGTGCCGGCCGTCCGAGACGGTGCTGGACATCCTGCAGGGTGCGCAGCGGGGCGGGTTCGCCAAGGAGGACGGCCAGCCGGTCGTCGGTGCCGATGGCGCCCGTCTCCGTTGATCCCATTGCGGCAAAGGAAGAATAGATGGCCACCCGTGCCGCCAAGATATCCGACGATACCGGGCCCGAGCTCGGTTTCTTCGCCCGTTACCTGACCATCTGGGTAACGCTGTGTGTCGCCGGCGGAATCCTTGTCGGCCATCTGGTCCCCGGCCTCTTCGTGGGCCTAGGCGCGGTGCAGATCGCCCAGGTCAACCTGCCGATGGCCGTCCTCATCTGGCTGATGATCGTGCCGATGCTGGTACGGATCGACTTCGCGTCGCTGCGGGCGGTGACCCGCCAGTGGCGTGGCATCGGCGTCACCCTATTCGTCAACTGGGCCGTCAAGCCGTTCTCGATGGCGCTGCTCGGCTGGCTGTTCGTCGGCTGGCTGTTCCGGCCCTACCTGCCGGCGGACCAGATCCAATCCTACATCGCCGGGCTCATCATCCTGGCGGCCGCGCCCTGCACCGCCATGGTCTTCGTCTGGAGCCACCTGACCAGAGGCGACCCCGCGTTCACGCTCAGCCAGGTGGCGCTCAACGACGCACTGATGATCGTGCTGTTCGCGCCCATTGTCGGCCTGCTGCTGGGGCTGTCCTCGATCACCGTGCCCTGGGAGACCCTGCTGCTTTCGGTGGCGCTCTACGTACTCATCCCGGTGGCTCTCGCCCAGCTGCTCCGCCGGCACAAGCTCGCCACTGGCGGTCGCGAGGGGCTGGAGCGCCTCTGTCAACGCCTCGAGCCGGTCTCGATCGCGGCTCTCCTGCTGACACTGGTGCTGCTGTTCGGCTTCCAGGGCCAGCAGATCCTCCGGCAGCCGCTGGTCATCCTGCTGCTCGCCGTTCCGATCCTGCTCCAGGTCTTCTTCACCAGCACCTTGGCCTACCTGCTGGGCCGGTGGTTCGGCGTCCCCCATTGCGTGGCCGGGCCGTCGGCGCTGATCGGGGCCTCGAACTTCTTCGAGCTCGCCGTGGCGACGGCTATCGTCGTGTTCGGCTTCCAGTCCGGCGCCGCCCTCGCCACAGTCGTCGGCGTGCTGGTCGAGGTGCCGGTGATGCTCACGGTCGTGGCGGTCGTCAATCGGAGCAAGTCGTGGTATGAACGAGGCTTAAGTTGAGGCTGCCCTCGATTCGACCACGCAAGTCCGGCTACACCCGTTCACTCGTTGCCGAGCGGCGACCAAAGCATTTTTTTGTCCCCACCGGCCGCGTCTATGCGCTAGAAGCTACCGGTGGCCATTAACCTCCAATGCTACCTAGGAGTGACGACTTTAGCCAAGCGCGGTCCCCGTCGACAATATGCCGCCCTGCCTTCGACGGTCGGGGCCGATGGCCAGCGCCTTATCCTGCTGGTGACGTCGCGTGAGACGCGGCGCTGGGTTCTCCCCAAGGGCTGGGCCGAGCGGGGCGTGTCGCCGCACGACCAAGCGGCGCAGGAGGCATTCGAGGAGGCCGGGGTCAAGGGGGAGGTCGGCCAGGAGCGGATCGGCAGCTACCGCTACTTGAAACGCCTGAGCGGCGGGCGGACCGTGCCCTGCCGTGTCGACGTCTACCCGCTCACGGTCGATCGTCTGCTGGATGACTGGCCGGAAAAGGAACAGCGGGAACTCTGCTGGTTCACGCCCAGCGACGCTGCCGCCGTGGTCGAGGAGAGTGGCCTGATTGCCCTCCTGCTCGACCTTGCGGCACGCGACGCCTAGCGCGGTCAGGCCGAAAGCTTGGCTGTCGGCGGTGGTCGCGGAATGAACCCAAGGCTAGGCGCGGCTGCTGGCTCGGCCGGCATGTCTTGCACCACTGCCGTCGACTGCTGCGTCTGATTGGATTCGTCGTTGGCGCGACGCTCGACGGCACCCGAGATCCGTCCGCCGCGCTCGATCTCCAGCTCGCCGTAGCGCACGGTGCCGGCGACCCGGCCGGTGGACCGGATCAGCAGCCGGCCGCGAACCGTCAGCGAGCCCTCGTACACCCCCCCGATCTCGGCCTCGTCGACTTCCGCCTTGCCGTTGGTGAACCGGCCGGTTTCCGTGATCTCGATGGCCCGCGTCCGGTTGAGCGTGACCTGGACGCTGCCCTCGACCACCAACCGGTCGCAGGCCGTGATCTCGCCGGCGAGGTTGATCTCCGGCCCGACGATCAAAAGCTTGGGCGGTGGCTCGCGCGCATCCTGGTGCTGGGCGGAAGCGGGCGACGGACGCGCCGCCGGACCCGGCAGCGGGGGCAGCCGGGCGGCCACGGGGTCGGATGTTGTGGGCATGCCCTCTCTCCACTGCAGTCGCATAGGATACTCCCACTCGTCGGCACCGTATAGGGACCGACCTGCAGGCTGTTCGCAATAGGTGCATTCGTCAAGAGAAAAGCTACCTATGATTGAATTTATGGCCGCGCCACCGGGGGCCGGATAACGCGATCGTCACGGGTCTGGTGGATTGCCTCTTCGGGTCTGGCCACCATCTAGCGTGAGGAAGAGGAGAAATCGATGGAGGAGCGTTTGCGTATCGGCGGGCTCGAGGCTCGGGTCGTCCGGCTGCAACCCTGGAAGGTGTGGTTGCTGGTGGCGATCGGGGCAGGTCTGGCCGTGACCCTTACCGTGGTCGTGGCGGGCATGTTCCTGATTCTGGTGCCGCTGTTCGTGATCGGTGGTCTGGTCGCCAAGCTGCTGCTGAGTCGTGGCCGTCCCGCGGCGCCGACCCGTACCCAGGGTCGGCCGGAGGTGATCGAGGGCCAATATGAGGTGCTGGAAGCGGGTCGGCGGGGAGCCCCTTCGGAACGTTAGCCCGTTGGCGTTACCAGCCGCTCAAGCACGAAACCCATGTTGCCGGAGCAGGTCGTAGAGTGTCGGCCGGCTGACCCCGATCAGCCGGGCGGCCAAGGACAGGTTGCCGTCCGCGCGGGACAATGCGCGGTGCAACACGGAACGCTCGACGTCGTCGCGGCAGCTTCGCAGGTCGAGATCGCTGCGCAGGCTTGTTGCGACCGGAAGATCGAGATCCTCCGCCGTGATGGTGGGTCCGTCGGCCATGATGACGGCACGTTTCACCCGGTTCTGAAGCTCGCGGACATTGCCCGGCCAACTATAGCCGTCGATGGCCTGCAAGGCTTCGGCGGTCAGGATCGTGCGCCGGCGTGCCGGGGGGGCGCTGTATTGCGCCAGGAAATGCCGCGCCATCAGCACAGCATCGCCGGCCCGCTCGCGCAAAGGTGGGATGTCGACCGTGATCTCGGCCAAGCGGTAGTAGAGATCCTCCCGAAAAGTGCCTTGCTCGAGCAGCTTGCGCAGGTCGCGATGGGTGGCGCAGATCACCCGCACGTCGACCTCGATCTCCTTGCGCCCGCCAATCCGCTCCACGACCCGCTCCTGCAGGAACCGTAGCAGCTTGGCCTGCAGGCTCATCGGCAGGTCGCCGATCTCGTCCAGGAACAGCGTACCCCGATGGGCAAGCTCGATCTTGCCCAGGGTCTGTTTCACCGCGCCGGTAAAGGCGCCGCGCTCGTGCCCGAACAACTCCGACTCCAGCAGCGTGTCGGGAATGGCGGCGCAGTTGATGGCGACGAAACGCTGCCTCGACCGCGCGCTCGCGGTGTGTAGTGCCCGGGCCATCACCTCCTTGCCGGTCCCGCTCTCGCCCGAGAGCACGACGCTGACATCGGCGGGGGCCACGCGTGCAATCGCACGGCAGACCCTGACGATGGCCGGGCTGCTACCGACGACGCCGGGCAGCACGGCTTCCTCCGCGGCCGGCGACGATGTCTCGTGCCGGCGCCCACCGTCGCCGAGGACGCGATCCATCGCGGTGCGGATGGTGTCCATACGTATGGGCTTGCGGTGAAAATCGCAGGCCCCGTGGTCGACAGCGCGCAACGCCAAGTCATTGTCCCCCTGGCCACTCACCACGACCACCTTGGTCGCCGGCGCGGTTTCCATGATGGAGTCCAGCAACGCCCAGCCTTGGCCGCTTTGCCGGCCGTTGGCACGCCCGAGATC
>JAPJRA010000454.1 GCA_030824835.1 Geminicoccaceae bacterium
GCTAAGCACCTGCCAGACGATGAACAGGGTAATGGTGATCGGCGCCGAGACGATGATGCCGGCGAGCAGGTAGTTGCGCAGCCTGTGGGTGAGTGTGGTGCGGCCACCGGGGTGAGGCTCTCGGCGCCCGTGCGGCGGTTCATCAGGACCAGCGCCGGTCTCGCCCTTACGATTCGACCCCATAACCAAGCCTTGCTCTCCTCTATCCGCCGCCACCATAGCGCGGCTCGGCAGCGGGGCAACCATTGTGCGTCGCGTCATCCCGACCGGACGAATCGCGAGCTGGAAATACAATGCATTTTAGATAAATCACAGCGAACGAAATTGTCTAAAATTGTATGGGGTTTTTAGTCAATCTCATGATGAAGTCATGGCAATTTGCAAATGTTGACAGCATCCGGGCGCACGGTATTGGTATGGCGTTAGTTCAATATTAATGGCGTGTCAGGTGCGGAAGGTCGGCCGGCCGAGAGCGGGAACGTCTGCTCGACTGGCTACCCTACAGCGGATGGAGAGGAAAAATGACGGTGATCGCGAACACAACGCTTCTCATCCGACGGATCGCCGAGGTCCGGCGCCGGCGAGAGACCATCGTGGATCGCCAGGACCGCCTGCGCGGCAGTCTGCCGCAGTGGGCACTGGCGCCGCTGCAGCTGGTCGGCCTGACCGCAGCGGAGATCCAGGGTCTCATGAGCGATCTGTCCGAGGCTGAGAAGCAGTCGGGCCTGGAAGACGTCGAGCGGGAACTCGAGCAGCTCGACCAGCAGATCGAGGAGCTCGAGAACATGCTGCTGACCACGCCGTCCCGCTCGCTCGACGGGATCCAGGCGGTGCTGGAGATGGCGGTCACGCGCTTTCGCGGCCAGACCGTCACCGATCCCGGCGACGTGTTCTACGACTATGGCGACGCCCGCATCCTGACCTTTCTCGAGCGCGCCGCCGACGACCTGCGCAGCCTGCTGGCCGAGAACCAGCGCCAGGCCAGCTGATCAGCCGGCGTCGGCCTTCGCTCCATCCGCCTCCTCGCGCAGCCGCTCCCGGGCGGCGAGCGACAGCTGGATGTTCAGCTCCTTGAGCTGCCGCTCGCCGACCCTGCCGGGTGCGCCCAGAAGCAGCTCCTCCGCCCGCTGCGACAGCGGGAAGGCGGTGACCTCGCGCAGGTTGGGGGTATCGGCCAGCAGCATCACGATCCGGTCGACGCCGGGAGCGATGCCACCATGCGGCGGCGCCCCGAATTGAAGCGCGCGGAACATGCCGCCGAACTTCTCCTCCAGCACCTCGCGCCCGTAGCCCGCGAGCTCGAACGCCTTGAGCATGATGTCCGGGCGGTGGTTCCGGATAGCGCCGGAGCTGAGCTCGATACCGTTGCAGACGATGTCGTACTGATAGGCCAGGATCTCGAGCGGATCCTGATGCGTGAGCGCGTCCATGCCGCCCTGGGGCATCGAGAACGGGTTGTGCGAGAAGGTGACGGCCTTGCTCTCCTCGTCCCACTCGTACATCGGGAAGTCGACGATCCAGCAGAAGCGGTAGCAGCCCGTGGCGACGAGGCCGAGCTCCTCGCCGACCCGCGTGCGCACGAGACCCGCGAGCTTGGCCGCGGGGCCGGCCTGGTCGCAGACGAAGAACACGGCGTCGCCGGCCTTCACCCCGGCCGACGCCCGCAGCTGCTCGAGCCGGTCCGCATCCAGGAACTTGGCGATCGGCCCCTTGGCCTCGCCGTCGCCGAGCGCGATCCAGCCCAGGCCCGGCGCCCCCTGGCTCTGGGCGAACGCCACCATCTGGTCGAAGAAGCTGCGCGGCCGCCCGACCGCCGCCGGCGCCGGGATCGCCCGAACCACGGCACCCTTCTCGATCGCCCCGGCAAAAACCTTGAAGCCCGAGCCGCGGAACACCTCGGTGACGTCGGCGATCTCGATCGGGTTGCGCAGGTCCGGCTTGTCGGTGCCGTATTTCAGCAGGGCGTCGCGGTAGGCCAGGCGCGGGAACGGCGTGGGCGTCACCTCCCAGCCGGAGAACTCGGTGAACAGCCCGTGCATGACGGGCTCGACCGCGGCGAACACGTCGTCCTGCGTCACGAAGCTCATCTCGATGTCGAGCTGATAGAACTCGCCCGGGCTGCGGTCGGCGCGGGCGTCCTCGTCACGAAAGCAGGGCGCGATCTGGAAGTACCGGTCGAACCCGGAGATCATGTAGAGCTGCTTGTACTGCTGCGGCGCCTGCGGCAGCGCGTAGAACTTGCCCGGATGCAGTCGGGATGGCACCAGGAAGTCGCGGGCACCCTCGGGCGACGAGGCCGTGAGGATCGGCGTCTGGAACTCGACGAAGTTCTGCTCCTGCATGCGCCGGCGGATGCTGGCGATGATCTGCGAGCGCAGCAGGATGTTCTTTTGCATCTTCTCGCGGCGCAGGTCGAGGAAGCGGTACTTGAGCCGGGTCTCCTCCGGATAGTCGCGGTCGCTGTTGACCTGCAGCGGCAGGGTCTCGGCCTGCGAGTCGATGGCCAGATGGGCCGCCACCAGCTCGATCTCGCCGGTCGGCAGCGACGGGTTCACCGTCTCCGCCGTGCGCGCCACGATTCGGCCGGTCACCGTGACGACGCTCTCCACCCGCACCGCCTCGGCCGTGGCGAACGGCTCCGTCCCCGGCTGGAACACCAGCTGCACGATGCCGGCGTGATCGCGCAGATCGATGAAGAGTAGCTGGCCGTGATCCCGCTTCCGGTGTACCCATCCGCTCAGGCGAACCTCGGTTCCGACATCGCCAGGGCGGAGATCGCCGCAGCGGTGCGTACGATAAGGATGCATGCTGATTTCCGTCGCTGACCAACGCCTCGCGGCCCTGGCGGCCGAGACGGCGGGCAAAGGGCACGAGTGCCCTCGTGGTGTCAAGCGAGGTGACAGCCCGGAGATGATACCCGACCCATGTCGTTGATCACCGACACCGACGCTCTGGCGTCGTTCTGCGCCAGGATGCGCGCCGAGCGATTCGTCGCCATGGACACCGAGTTCATGCGCGATCGGACCTATTTCCCGAAGCTCTGCCTGGTGCAGGTGGCCGGGGCCGAGGAGGCCGTGGCGATTGATCCGCTGGCGCCGGGCCTGGATCTGGCCCCGCTGCTGGCCCTGCTTGACGATCCCGCGGTCCTCAAGGTCATGCACGCGGCCAGGCAGGATCTCGAGATCTTCTACCATCTGGGTCACATGCCGCGCCCGTTCTTCGACAGCCAGATCGCGGCCATGGTCTGCGGCTTCGGCGAGGAGGTCGCCTACGACACCCTTGTCAGCAAGCTCGCCGGTGCTAGCGTCGACAAGAGCTCGCGCTTCACCGACTGGTCGCGGCGGCCCTTGTCCGCGGCCCAGATCCAGTACGCGCTGGGCGACGTCACCCACCTGCGCGTGGTCTACGAGCGCCTGGCCGCGCGCATCGCCAAGGACGGGCGGATGGGCTGGGTGGCCGAGGAGTTCGAGGCGCTGCTCGACCCCAAGCTCTACACCCTGCCGCCCGAGGACGCCTGGCGCCGGCTCAAGCTGCGCTCGCGCGACGCCCGGTTCGTGGCCGTGGCCCAGGCCCTGGCCGCTTGGCGGGAGCGCGAGGCCAGACGGCGCGACCTGCCGCGGGCACGGATCATCCGCGACGACCTGCTGCTCGAGGTGGCCGCCAACCGGCCGCAATCGGTCGAGGAGCTGCGCGCGCTGGACCGGGTGAACGTCGACCGCGAGAGCGCTGCCGGGATCGTGGATGCGATCCGCGAGGCGATGGCGTTGGCCCGGGAGCAGCTGCCGCGCCTGCCGGACCCGGTCGTGCTGCCGCGCGGCATCGGCCCCACGGTCGACCTGCTGCGGGTGCTGCTGAAGTACAAATGCGAGGAGGCGGACGTCGCCCAGCGCCTGGTGGCCGCCACCGCGGATCTGGAGGCGATTGCCGTCGACGACGCCGCTGACGTGCCGGCCCTGCACGGCTGGCGCCGCCAGATCTTCGGCGAGGACGCGCTGGCGCTGAAGGCCGGGCGGCTGGCGCTGGCGGTGCGCGGGCGCAAGCCGGTCGTGATCAGGCTCGACGCGCCCCCGTGAACCGGACCCTGGTGGTCGGCCGTGGCTTCATCGGCCGTGCCGTCGCGGCGGCGATGCCGCCGGAGGAGGTGCGCCTCGTCGGCCATGCCGCCATCGGCGACGCCGACCTGCTGCGCGGCGTCGCCACCGTGATCTATGCCGGCCGCAGCCCGGCGCTGGGGACCGACGCCTGGCGCCTCGAGGACGATCTCGAGCTGAGGCTGGCGCGGCTGGCGGCACCGGCCCATGTCAGCCTGCTCAGCC
>JAPJRA010000455.1 GCA_030824835.1 Geminicoccaceae bacterium
CGGCCAGATCGTGATTCCGCAAGTCGCTGATCTGACTCACGAATTCCGGCATCAGCGCACAAGGTGGCTTCCGCCTGGCTTCCCCGGTGAAAACGCCTCACGCTAGCGAACCGCCGCGCTGCGCCCCCCCGAATACGGACAGCGCCGGGGAGGAACCATGGCACAGGGGTAGGGCTGGAGGATCTGACCGGAAGAGCGCCTGAGAAGGTCTGTTCTCCGGGCGCTCGTCTTCGATGCTTGGGTTATGAGTCAACCCGGGCACGAATGTCAAACTGTTTTGTTGCTGATCTGTTCGTGGCCCGTCGGGCGCGCCCACGGTTGCCGTTTCGGCATGGCATCGGTGACGTCGATGCTTCGCAGCATGCCGCCGTCGCGCAGACCCTGCCGCACCCAGTCCAGCGCCAGCCACCAGTGCTCGTAGTGCCGATGCGCGGCGGCGATCTGGTCGGGATGCGGTGACCAGGTGACCGGGCAGGCCCGCAGTTCCACCGTCCGCCATTTGCCGCGCGAGAGCACACGCGTTGTGCCGACCGGGATGGTGATCGAGCGTTCGCCATGCTGGTTGCGCTTCATCTCGACCGGCACGCAGCGCGGCACAGCGCCGGGCATCCAGTCGGGTGTCATCCCAGCCCGGGTCAGTTCCGCGATGCGGATCGCCATGCGAGTGCCGCCCAGCGACGTCGGTAGGCCCGCGACGCAGGCGGCGATGACCTCGGCATCCTCGTGGGCGGAGCTGTCCGGCTTGTAGCGGCCCCCGTCGATGCGACAGCCCAGCGCGGCCCGCTGCATCAGCACGTATTCGAGGCCGAAGCCCAGACCTTCGTCGCGTTCGGGGTCGGGAGGTTCCGGCAGCTCCAGCCGCGCCTTCTCGGTGCGAAAGGCCCATTCCAGCACCTGCTGGACGCCCAGCGCGCGGCGGGTGCTGGTGTTCCCGTTCGGGAAGCGAGAATAGATGCTCATGCCACGCCCCGCTCTCGCAGCCGTTCGGCCGTCACCAGCCCGCGCTCCAGCATGGCACTGCGGACGGTGTTCGAGATGGCGTTGGAGGGCAGGTAGCCATCCCCGTTCACCAGCCCGGCGTAGAAATCCGCGATCTCGTCCATGCTGGCGCGTGGCGCGTCTGCAGGCTTGCCGCTGCGCTTGCGGCGCTTATCGCCCTCAGCGGGCTTCGTGGCCCCGGCGTTCCTTGCCGCCCGTTCCATGGCCCGGTCCAGCGCCCTCGGTCCGTCCGGCGGATTGGGGTGGGTGCTGCGGCTGTCCCGGGCGACCGCGACGATCCGGTCTTCTGTCAGGCCGAGATCGGTGATCCAGCGTCGAACGTGTTCTCTCGGTGGCCAGCCCTGCCACCAGCCCGGAAGGCCGGCATTGGTGTCGAAACCCAGCGCGTCGAGCAACTTGCCGAAAAACTCCTCAAATCGATCATCGCGCGCTCGCGCGTCCTCCTCCTCCTTTACTGGTTCCCTTAATGGTTCTCTTACAGGGTTAGTGTCCGGATTCCGGACACGGAAATCGCCATTTTCCGGACACGGCTTTGCCCGAAATCTGGACACGGCTCCGTGTCCAGTTTCCGGACACAGGTTCACTGCATTGGGCGACATCTGGCGTGTTTCGCCGTCAGGATCACCGCCCGAAAAACCCGGGAAATCGCCATGTCCGAATTCCGGAGACGGGTCCGAATTCGGATCGTCGAACCCGTCCTCGAACCCCAGAATGTAGCGGGTCGGCTGCTGGCGTTTTGTCACCGGATCGACGCTGGCGCAGCGACGGATCAGACCGGCCAGTTCCAGCTTGCGGAGATGGTCGTTCAGGGCCGAGCGGCTGATCTCGCAATCGGTTGCCAGCCGCGCCTGGGTCGGGAAGCAACCGAAATCGGGGTTGTGACGGTCGCAGAGATGCCAGAGCACGATCTTGGTGGCAGGCTTCAACCCGCGCTGCAGGATCGCCCAGTTGGTCGCAAAATGGCTCATGCGCAGGTCCTCCGGGACGTCGAGGCGTTGGCGCTGGCGCAGGCCCTCCGGCGCGGGTTCTGCGCCTGGACGCGGGTGGTGATGCCGTGATCCGCGAGCGCGTCTAGCGCGTCCTCGATCGAGCGGACCAGCGCCCAACCGAAGCCCTGGGCCTTCACCATGTCGCGAAAGGCCTTCTGCGCCGGGCTGAGACGGCCGGAGGGGCTTTTGACCTCCAGAAACAGCACCTGACCACCGGTCAGGACGATCAGATCGGCGAAGCCCGGAAAGACGCCCATGCCGGTCAGGATCGCTTGGCGCTGGCGGGCTGCCTTGCCGCCCGACCCGACCTCGTTCGCCGAGTGGTGGATGATGGCATCGCGGGGCAGGACGATCCGCAATGTGTGTACGATGGCGCGCTGGATATCGGCTTCAGGTGTGCGGCGGGTCATGCGGTACCGCCTTTCGGTTTGCGTTTAGACACGCAGATCAGAAGACCGGCCAGTGCCAACGCCTCGCGTCCTTCCCGAGGGTCAGGGCTATGCGCGGCGATGGCGCGACAGGCGAGGATAATCAGGCTGTCCGGGTGCTGGACGAAATCGGCGACAATGCCGCGCGCCTCGGCGAGGCGCTGGGCGGGCCAGTCCGCGGGGCAGTACGCATCGACGTCGCTGATGGCGCTGGTATCGGGGATCGGGGACATGACGTTCATTTCCGCCCCCGCGCCTTGCCGGGTTTCGTTTCGGTGACCCGCGGCATTTCCTGTGACTGCAGCCAGTCCTGAACCACGCTCATCCGGTAAAAAATCTTGCGACCGGCGCGGACGCAGGCCGGACCTTTCCGCCGACGCTCCCAACGCCCCAGCGTGTCGACCGTCAGGCCCAGTTCCTGTGCCAGGTCATAGCGGCTGATCCAGCCGCGCAGCAGGCGCGGCTCGATTACCGGTTCCGCACTCATGGGTTGTGTCATGCTCTTGTCTCCTTCTCGCATCGCCCGGACCGGGCCGCTGACGGGGAGAAGAACAATCACATCGAAAGCACCGGCGGGGAGGCGGAAGGTGGCGTAACCTCGCCGGAGGTTATGCCACCCCATGTTTTGCTGGGTTTGGCGTAACTCAGGGCGAAGGACAGTGATTCGGCGCCGGGTCTGAACGCCGTCGAAAGCCGTCGAAACCACAACCGGCAGAACCGGTTCTGCCGGTTGCCGCTAACAGTTTCTGCCGTTGCTGGCCCCGGAACATGTCAAGAACAAAGAGTTCGTTTTCCACAGCCAAATGTTCTTGCCAAATCGCGCTCCGGTGGTGAAGAAATCCCCCCAATCACGCCCGATGCGGTCGATCAACGCGGAGTTTCAAGGAAACCCGCGAATGGCGGAGCTGTCTCCGGGTGCGGGGTCAATGAAGGCAGGTGCCAGTGGTCCGAAGGACGGACTGCCGGGCGTCGAGAGCAGGGAGAGCAGACATCATGACATTGCCGCAACGCACGTTTTTCACCGTTCAGGAGGTGACGATCCGCTGGGATTGCAGCCCCTACGATCTGGCGGGATGGGCGATTGCCGGCAAGCTGGACATCGTCGCCGCGATCGAACCGATCGAGCAGGGTGGCGAGGTGCTGGCAGGTCTGGTCGTCGTGCCGGTTGCCGATATCCTGAGCATGTTCCGGCGCTGGGAAAATGGACAGGCCTCTCGGAGCATCCGCCGTATCCGCATACCGGGGCAGGAAGGCTGGATTATGATCGCCGACCCGTCGGATCACATTCAGGTCGAACTGGCCGATCTCATGGTTCTGGCCGATGAGGTCTATCAGTTCGAACTGCTGAATGGCATGGCGAACCGCTGGACCGATCCTGGCGGTGCACCGTCACGATACGACTGGGAGGGGCTCTATGTCGCCCTGATCAGACGCGTTCATTTCCACGGCCTTCCGGCGACGCAGGCCGAATGGATCGCGGATGCGCAGGCGTGGTTTGCCGAAAAGTCCCGCAATGGCGAGGTGCCGGACGAAAGCACCATTCGGCGCAGGCTGGGGCCGATCTGGAAATCGCTGCAGGAGGATGCATAGAGCGGTGTGTGATCGTGATCCATTCATCACGCCGCCCAGCGCGGTCGCAGCAACGATCAGGCGCTCCTGCGCGCCTGTTCTTCGGCTTCATGCACCAGCACCGGCTTTGGCCGGAAGGCGCTGGCCACAGCATCGACACCCGCCCGCAGCGGCGAATCCATCAGATGGGCATAGCGCGCCGTCGTCTGGGTCTGGCTGTGACCCAGCAGCTTGCCGATCATTTCCAGCGAGGCACCGCCGCTGACCAGAAGCGAGGCAAAAGTGTGGCGCAGGTCGTGGATGCGGACATCTTCGATCCCGACCTG
>JAPJRA010000456.1 GCA_030824835.1 Geminicoccaceae bacterium
CGTCATCAACGGCGGACCACTGTCCGATCGTAAAGGGGTCAACGTCCCCAACGCGGTGCTGCCGATTTCGGCCATGACCGACAAGGATCGGGCCGATCTCAGTTTCGGGATCGAGCTCGGTTTCGACTGGGTGGCTCTCTCCTTCGTCCAGCGGCCAGAGGACATCGCCGAGGCGCGCCGGCTGATCGCCGGCCGCGCCTCGGTCCTGGCCAAGATCGAGAAACCCGCCGCGATCGAGCGTCTGGACGGGATCATCGAGCTGTCGGACGCGGTGATGGTGGCGCGCGGCGATCTTGGCGTCGAGCTGCCGCCGGAGCTGGTGCCAGGGCTGCAGAAGCGTATCATCCGCAAGTGTCGCGACCTCGGCAAACCGGTGGTCGTGGCGACGCAGATGCTCGAGAGTATGGTAAGCTCCCCGGCACCGACCCGGGCCGAGGCGTCCGATGTGGCTACGGCGGTTTACGACGGAGCGGATGCGGTGATGCTCTCGGCCGAGAGCGCGTCCGGGGAATACCCGGTCGAGGCCGTCACCATCATGGACCGGATCATCGCCAGCGTGGAGCATGACGACCTCTATCGATTTTATCTCGACGCCTACCAAGCACAGGCCGAGCGCACCTCGGCCGATGCGATCACCCTGGCGGCACATCAGGTGGCGCATACGATGCAGGCTGCCGTGATCGTGACCTACACCACGTCGGGTGCCACGGCCCTGCGCGCCTCCCGCGAACGACCCGACCGCCCGATCCTCGGCCTCATCACGCGCATGATCACCGCACGCAAGCTGGCCTTGGCCTGGGGCGTGCATCCGGTCCATACGGCGGACGCGCATGATCTCGACGAGATGGTGGCCAAGGCCCGCCAGTTTGCCCGCGATGAAGGCTTCGCCCGATCAGGCGAAAGCATCGTCGTCACGGCCGGTCTGCCGTTCGGCACCCCCGGTGCTACCAACCTCCTCCGCGTCGCCTGGATAACCTGAGGTGTTCCATGCTCGGCTGGCCACCTGGGCACACGCGGCTGCCTAGTCGCTAGGCAGGGGTGGCAGCTGGCATCGAACTTGCTTTATTTCTGGGCAACCCGGTGCGGCGTCGGTGGCTTCAGGCTGCCTCCTGCCCGCGAGTGGGGTGTGGCCCGGTCGTTCGCTCCCGTCGCGACTTGCGCACCCAGCCCGCCCGGGACCAGGCCGGCTCACAGCTGCGGGAATCACGCATGCGAACGACGACAAACCTCATTCGGGTCTTACTTCTTCTCATCGGCCTGATGGTGCCGACCGCAGCGGTAGTGCACGCTCAGGATACAACTGGCGCACCGACGGTCAGTGACACGACGGTGGTGGCCGAGGAAGCAGCGGCTCCGGCACCCACGCTCGATACCGGCGATACCGCCTGGATGCTCGTCTCGACGGCCTTCGTGCTGATGATGTCGATCCCAGGCTTGGCGCTCTTCTACGGCGGCATGGTCCGCAAGAAGAACGTTCTATCGGTATTGATGCAGGTGTTCGCTACCGTCTGCGTGACGGCCATTGTCTGGATGATAGTGGGGTACAGTCTGACCTTCGGCGAAGGCGGACCCTACATAGGCGACCTCAGCAAAGCTTTCCTGACCGGGTTGAGCGTCGATTCCCTTTCCGGGACCATCCCGGAATCGGTCTTCATGATGTTCCAGATGACCTTCTTCATGATCACGCCGGCCCTCATCGTCGGAGCCTTCGTCGATCGGATGAAGTTCAGCTCGATGCTCGTCTTCATGGTGCTGTGGTCCCTGGTCGTCTACGCGCCAGTGGCGCACTCGGTCTGGGGCGCAAATGGCTTCTTGTTTGGCGAGGGCGTGCTCGACTTTGCCGGTGGTACTGTCGTTCACATCAACGCCGGTATCGCGGGCCTGGTCTGCTGCATCGTGCTGGGCAAGCGGATCGGCTATGGCCACGAGCACATGGCCCCGCACAACCTCACTTTGACACTGATCGGCACGTCGCTGCTGTGGGTCGGCTGGTTCGGCTTCAACGCCGGCTCCGCATTGGCAGCGAATGGTCGCGCCGGCATGGCCTTCGCGACCACCCACATCGCCACCGCCGGTGCGGCCGTGGCCTGGATGTTGGTCGAGTGGATCGCCAAGGGTAAGCCCAGCGTCCTGGGCATCGCCTCCGGTGCGGTGGCCGGATTGGTCGCCATCACGCCCGCCGCTGGCTTCGTCCTGCCGAACGGTGCGCTCGTGATCGGTCTGGTCGCCGGTGTCATTTGCTTCTGGTCGGCGACGTCGCTCAAGCACATGCTCGGCTACGACGACTCCTTGGACGTCTTCGGTGTGCACGGCGTCGGCGGTATAGTGGGCGCTCTGCTCACCGGTGTGTTCGCCGTGGGTGCAGTCGGCGGAGACGCGGCGCGGGGCCTGATCGATGGCAACGCGGCGCAGATATGGATCCAGGTCAAGGGCGTGCTGTGGACCGTTGGCTGGAGCGGGATCGCTTCCTTTGTCCTGCTCAAGGTCATCGATCTGGTGATGGGCCTCCGCGTCGACAGCGACAGCGAGCGTGAAGGGCTGGATCTGGCTCTCCATGGAGAAAGCGTCGCCTGAGCCGCTTTATCGAGTTTACCTCCCTGAACTTGGGCGCGCCGCAACGGGCGCGCCCACTTTCTTTTCTAGGTTGCCGACGCGCGCATCGACCGTGGCAGGTCACCCATGACTCCCATGGCATGGCGCATGAAGAAGCGCTTCACTGGCGGTATCCGGTCGACCAGCGCCAGCCCCGCCTCGCGGGCCACGCGCAACGGCAGAATGTCGTTGCCGAACAGTCGGTTGATACCGTCAGTGACCGCTACCAACGCCATGCTGTCGAAGTGCCGCCAGGCGGCGTAGCGGTCGAGTGCGAGCGTATCGCCGGGGTCGAGCCCCAGGCGTAGGCGATCGACGATGATCTCGCTCAATGCGGCGACGTCGCGCAGCGCTAGGTTCCAGCCTTGCCCGGCGATCGGGTGAATGCCGCGAGCAGCATCGCCGACGAGCGCCAGCCTGCCTGCCGTGTAACGCTCGGCCATGACCAGAGCCAAAGGGTATGACCAGCGCGGCCCCTCCAGCACCAGGTCGCCCAGGTCGTCACCAAACCGGTCGGCGACTTCACCCGCGAAACCAGCATCATCCAGGGCCAGCACAGTCTTGGCCAGGTCATCGTTCAGCGCCCAGACGATCGAGCAGCGATCACCCGTCATCGGCAACCGGGCAAAGGGGCCGTCGGGGAAGAATCGTTCCACAGCCAGCCCACCATGCGGAAGGCTGTGGCCGATCGTGCAGACGATTCCGGTCTGACCGTACGACCATTCGCGCGTCGCGATTCCCGCCAGCTTGCGGCTACTGGACTGGCGGCCTTCGCATACGGCGACGAGCGGCGCCAGTGCTACCCGGCCGTCCGCGAGGCGGACCTCGGCCCTCGTGCGCGTGAGCTCGAGCGCGCTCACCTCGGCCGGCGCCGCCAAGGCCACCGTCGGCATGGTCTGCACCAGCTTGAGCAAGGCGGTGCGGATCACCCGATTCTCGACGATGTGACCGAGAGGTTCGGTTCCCACCTGACGCCGGTCGTAATGCACCTGGATCGGCGAGAATCCCTCACGCACCACGATGTCGTTGATGGGCGCAGCGGTCGTGATCATCCCAGCCCAGGCACCGATCCGGGTGAGAAAGAAACGCGATCCGCGCGCCACGGCGGTCACTCGGCCATCGTAGGGCGCCGACACAAGTGTTGCCAAAGGTGCCCGCTCGATCACCAACACCCGAAAGCCGGCACCGCCAACGGCGGCGGCTACGGCAAGGCCGGTGAGGCCCCCACCGATGACGATCAGGTCGTGACGTTCGTTGGTTCGCTCGATCTGCATTGCTTCCCTCAGATGCACAGGATGGCAGCGCCGAAATGCCTACAGTTTAGGCGACCGCCCATTGCGCGGGCGGCTCCGCGGCCGCCGGCGCGGCGTCCCCGCGTCAAGGCAGCCATGGCGGCGTGGCACGCGGTTTGCAATTGATTAGGACACGGTGTCGCCCCATTGACTCCGATATAGGCCCGACGTTCGGCGCAATGAGCGTGGTGCGTTGGAGCATCGGAGTAGTTGGGCGAGCGGTGGCGTGTGTCGAGTTGCAGTTTGGCCCGAGCGCCGTGGTTGACCCTTGCGGTCAGCGCGGCCGACTTACGCCCGGAAGGGGAGACCCTTCCGGGCTTCTTTTTGCCAATGTATTCCGGTTCCTTTATCGATGGCGGCCTCGGCCGAGGTGCGCAGCACCTGCACACGTGGAC
>JAPJRA010000457.1 GCA_030824835.1 Geminicoccaceae bacterium
GGCTCACGCTCGCCACGGCCGTGGCGAGCGTGAGCCATGCGGCCAACCCGCGCGTGGCGGCGAGGCCCGGATCGCACCGGGCATGTTTCCAGATCGCGACCCGGCCGAGCTGGACCGCGAGGAATGTCACGAGCCAAGCCACGATGACGGCGGTCGAGCCGACCCCGAGCATCACCCATGCGGTGAGCAAGGCCAGCAGCCCGTTGATGAGGGCCAGCAAGGGCTGACGCCGGACGAGATCCTCGAGCAGCAGCCGCTTCGGCTCGCCAGGCGGCAACTCCGCGGCGGCTGCCCCGACATCGACGGCTGGTGGACTCGATTTAGGCACGGGGCTCTTGTTCCAGCTCGTGCTGTCGGTAAGCGGCAACCTTCGTTGCTCCAAGGTTAGTACCGGTCGGCATCGTTGTTCCACCGCCGTATTGACGGCACGAGTATTGCGTTGTGCGAGCGAGACGACATAGCGTTACGGGCGTGAGACTATGCCGCGGCGACGGAACCGGCGTGGGCGCCCGCCTTGCTTTGGCGTCGCAGGAGACGGGCCGGATGGTAGGCATGGCAGTCAATGGCGAACGGCAGCGCGGGGCCGGCTGGCGGGCGCTGGGTCTGGCGGTGCTGGGGCAATTGGTGGTCGGCACATTGCTGGCTCAGGGGACTGCCGACATTGAGGCTGGCCGCAAGCTCGCGGAGACGCACTGCTCGCGCTGCCACGCCACCGGTAATGACGGGCAGAGCCTGATGGAAGGTGCCCCGCCGTTGCGTGACCTCAAGCTGCGCTATCCGGTCGACGACTTGGCCGAAGCACTCGCCGAAGGCATGGAGACGGCGCATCCGCAAATGCCCGTGTTCACCTTTTCGCCTGAGGAAATCGACGACTTGCTCAGCTATCTCGATAGCCTCGAATGATTGCCGACCTTTCTGCCTCGTGTTGCCGGCCTTGCGATTAGGCGCCACTGCCTCTATGAGAGGCAGACAGTCACGCTTCGGGTGGCCGGCCCACTACGCCCTTCGGGCCTGGATCGCCGCCATACCAAGGTAGAGTCTGGTGCGTCGTGCAAGGTGCACGGCGTTACACGTGCTATGGGAGGCAGCGATGCCGGTAGGCACCGTTAAGTGGTTCAACAGCACCAAGGGCTTCGGCTTCATTCAGCCGGACAATGGTGGGCCGGACGTTTTCGTCCACATTTCGGCCGTCGAGCGCGCCGGGATGAGCAGCCTGGTCGAGGGTCAGAAGATCTCCTTCGAGGAGCAGCGTGATCCGAAGCGCGGCAAGACCTCGGCCGAGAATCTCAAGAAGGCCTGATCCTTCGGGTTCGGGTAAAGCACGGGGGCACCGGTTCACCGGTGCCCCCGTGTACTTGCGCCCTAGTGGCGCTCGAGCGCAACGGAGCTGAGCACATGGCTTTCAAGCCGAATTACAACCAGCAGCGCAGCGAGCGCAACCGCATTAAGGAAGCCAAAAAGCAGGAAAAGCTGCAGCGGCGCGAGGAAGAGGTGGCCAAGCGCAAGGCCGCTCGCGACGAAAATCCCGATGCGGCGGATGCACCGCCGACAGCGGAAGACGGCGACGACACATCCGAAAATCGCTGAGCGCCCGAAAGTCCGAGAATCAACATGGCCCGCAAGAAACAGCCAATCGCAAACGGATTCGTTCTGTTCGACGTCGTCTACCAGGACGGTTCCCGCACCTCCAACCGCAAGGTTCCAAGTGCCGAAGTCGGTGGTCTGGACGGCGATGACCCGGCCCGCACTTTCATTGAGGCCCAGGATCGCACCATCGCCGAGCGCTCCGGCAACCCACGAGGCCCGATCAAGACCATTTCGCGCTCGGCCATTTAGCAGCCGAGCGCCCTACGCGACGGGCGCGTCCAGCGGCCCCGCTGAGCGTTGATCCGACCACGTTATCCGGCGACGAACCGACCAGCGAATTTACGCGGCTGGGCAGGAACGCATGCTATAAGCGGAAGTTAATACAGGCCTCTCCGATCTATCGGGTGGTCCCGTTTATTTGCAGTGCAGGACGCCTAGCATGTTGCGATCGAGTATCGAGCGCGTGACCTTTAGGCATGAGTTCATGCTGAAGGGTATGGACGCTGCGCAACCTCCCGGAACCTACGAGATCGAGATCGACGAGGAGCAGCTGGAAGGGCTATCCTTCATGGCCTATCGACGCGTGTCGACCGCCGTTCGCATCCCGTCCGGCATCCGCGGCTCGACGTCGAGCCAGATCTTCCCGATTTCCCACCTCGATCTGGAGGCCGCCCTGGCCCGCGACTGCTCGCTGGAGGCCACCCCGTGCGCATAGCCCAGGTCGCTCCGCTCTACGAGTCGGTGCCCCCTCGCCTCTACGGCGGCACCGAACGCATCGTCGCCCACCTGACCGACGCGCTGGTCGAGCTCGGACACGACGTGACGCTTTTTGCCAGCGCCGAGGCGCAGACTTTAGCTTCGCTGGTCCCCATGCGCGACCAGGCGATCCGGCTCGACCCCGCGATCCTGAAATCCGACCTCGCCGCGCATATGTCGATGCTGCACGAACTCTCCCGGCGTCGGTCCGAGTTCGACATCGTCCACTTCCATGTGGACCTGATTCATTTTCCGTTCTTTGCCGATGATGCCGGTCGAACGGTGACCACGCTGCATGGCCGTCTCGACCTCAAGGATCTGCCTGAGGCCTACGAGCGCTGGTTGCAATTCCCGCTGGTGTCGATCTCCGATGATCAGCGTCGGCCGATTCCAGCCGCCAACTGGTCAGCCACGATCCCGCACGGCGTGGATGCGAGTTTGTACGCGTTCGAACCGCACCCGCACGGCAACTATCTGGCGTTTCTCGGCCGCATCTCGCCCGAAAAGCGCCCCGACCGGGCCATTGCGATTGCCAAGCGGACGGGCATCCCGCTGAAGATCGCGGCCAAGGTCGATGCCGCCGACCGTGTCTATTTTCGCGAGGTGATCGAGCCGTTGCTCGACGATCCTCTCATCGAGTTCGTGGGCGAGATCGGCGACACGCAGAAGTCCGAATTTCTGGGCAACGCCAAGGCGCTCCTGTTTCCGATCGACTGGCCCGAGCCCTTCGGGCTTGTGATGATCGAGGCCATGGCCTGCGGCACGCCAGTGGTGGCTTGGCGCTGCGGCTCCGTCCCGGAGGTCGTCGACCATGGGCGTACCGGTTTCATCGTCGCCAATGAGGATGCTGCCGTCGCTGCGGTCGATCGTATCGACAAAATCGATCGCCGCGTGGTACGTGAGACGTTCGACAGCCGCTTCACCGCGCACGTAATGGCGAAAAGCTATTTGCAACTCTACTGGCGACTTTTCCGCGGTATCGACAGCAGCGTTCGCACGTCGGAGGTTCTGGAACTCGCGGGTTGATGGGCAATGCCGCGGACGGCTCCGCTGCGGCCGAGGCGTCGATTAGGCTGTTCGCGCTCAAGCATGGCGATATGTTCGCGGTAGCCGATGGTCGTGGTGACATCGGCGGCGAGGCGGACGGCTTGTTTCATGACGACACGCGGCTGCTGTCGTTGTTTCGTCTTACTATTGCCGGTCGGTTGCCAACCCTGCTCGGTACGGCAGTCGGCAAAGACAACGTGCTGTTCACGGCCAACCTCACCAACGAGCCGCTTCCCCCGATCGGCGGACAATCGACGCGCCAGGGGGTGATCCACGTCGAGCGGACCCGGCTGCTGTGGGAGAGCCGTCTCTACGAGCGCCTTCGCCTGCGCAATTACGGCCAGCACGCGACCATGCTGCCGTTGCGGCTCGAGTTCGCGGCGGACTTCCGGGATATGTTCGAAGTGCGCGGTGTGCGCCGCTCGGCACGCGGGCGGATGCTGGCGGCTGTGGTAGCTGACGACAAGGTCGTCCTAAGCTACGAGGGGTTGGACGGACTCCGCCGGAGCTCGGCCATCGTCTTCGGCACCGCGCCCACCGAACTGACACCTTCCGCGGCCACGTTCGACGTCGCCCTGCCGTCTGGCCGCCGGACCGATCTCTTCTTCGAGGTCGGGCTCGACGGTGAACATCGACCCTCGCGTCTTCGGTTTCGCGCTGCCGCCGCCCGGGCTCGATTTGCAGCGCGCTCCCAGCGCCGGCGTGGCGGCACACTGCGCACCTCGGGACGGGTGTTCACGGAGTGGCTGGATCGCTCGCGCGCCGACCTCGCTCTGCTCACGACCGAGCTGCCGACGGGGCCCTATCCCTATGCGGGCATCCCCTGGTTCGCCACCGCGTTCGGCCGCGACGCGATCGTGACGGCGCTGCAGATCCTGTGGCT
>JAPJRA010000458.1 GCA_030824835.1 Geminicoccaceae bacterium
ACGCTGACGGATGCGGAGTGGACCGCCAACCTCTACACCAAGACCAAGACGGGCGGGCCACAGGGGATCGGGTCCTGGCTGAATTGGGCGAGGTCGATCGGCCGGCCGCTCTGCCTCGGCGAATGGGCGCTGATCACCAAGAACACCACCACGAGCGGCACCCGACCGGCGTCCGACGGCTGGGACAACCCCGTCTTCATCCGGAACATGCTGAGCTTCCTGAAGGCCAACGCCGCGGACATCGGCTTCGTCAGCTACTTCAACACCGATAACTCCTCGTCGGCGGACCTGCCAGCGCACCTGATCAAGCCGTGGACCGGCATCGATCAGCCATCGACGCCGTGCGCCCGCTTCCCCGTTGGCGACAACAATCGCTGCGGGGCCCGCGCCTTCAAGCAATGGATGACCGCCAACGGGTAGGGGAGGGGTAACGCGGCCGCTTTGTCCGTCGGCCGCCGAGCCGCGCGTGCATCCACGCCCTGCCCTGGCCATCGATTGAGCGGGACGCTATCGATGGCCGGACATGGTCGGCACGATCTCGAAGATCCGTGTGCTGCCGCTGGTCTCGTAGTTGACGATCAACAACGGTCGGTAGTTCGGGCTGAACGCGGCCGGTATGAAAAAAATGCCTTCCGGACCGAGATCGTCCGCCGCACAGTTCGCCAGCATATGGGTCAGGTCGTAGGCATCGTCATCTGCCTTCAGCCCGTCCGTTGGATTGACGGAAAAATCGCGCGTGTTGGCGTAGTCCTGGAAGACTGGTTGACGTGGATTGGTGACGTCGAAGACCATAATTCCGCTGTGTCGCTCGAGACCGACGAAGGCATAGGTGCGCCTGCCTATCTTCCCGACCGCCGCTCCTTCGGGTTCTGGTCCACGCCTGGGACTGCGGCGGTCGAAGACGTTGTCATCGTCCTGCGTGTTGAAAAGGTCCGGTGTTGCGATGGCGGTCATCCGCTCGAAAAAGTCGCCGCTGTCATAGACGGGCGGCCCGCCAGCGGCGCTCCAGATCGAAAATGACCGGCCGCCCAGACTGACCAGCTGGTGGGCCTTGCCGTCATGACGTCCGTGCGGGTCGAGGTCTTGTGGCAGATCGGAGATTTCCAGCTCGCCCAGCCCCGCCGGGAGCACCAGATTGGCGGCGTCCGGGAAGGCGGCGAGATCCAGTGGGATCGCGTCAAAGCTGGTCCCGTTCGAATCCTTGCCGGTGACGAGATCGGCGAGCTCGGCGATGTCGAAGTCACCGTTCCTGGCATCGCCTTCGTTGGCCGTCAGGAAATAGCGTCTGCCGCCGGCTTCGAACGTCGCGATCCCGTCGGGCTGGTAGGCGCCGCGGAGTGGCTGCGGTGCGATGTTCTCGATCGGCTCTCCATCAGGTCCGTCCCTACGGCTCGGATCGAGCCCCGCACCAGGGGCGCTATGGTCCTTGAGCCCCAACGGCAGTATGTCGGTCACCCGGCCGGCGTCGACGTCGACGACCGCGACGGCGTTGTTCTCCTGCAGCGACACATAGGCCCAGCGGGAATCTCGCGAGACGGCGATGAACTCCGGCTCCAAATCCTTGGCTGCCGAGTTCAGGCGCCTTTTCAACGGGTGCGGCTCCACATCGGTCAGGTCGGCGCCGATGCGGACGCCGCGTTGCACCAACTTGCCCGCGTCGAACCGAGAGAAGTCGGCCAGCCGCAGCACTGCCTGCGTAAGCCCGCGGCTCAGATCCAGGATCGCCACCGAGCCTTCGGGGTCGACCTTGGCAGGGCTTGGCGGGAGCTTGTCGGGCTCGCCCTCGATCGCCACCAGGAGGTGCCGTCCATCCGGCGTGAACGTGACCATGTCCGGCCCGGATCCGGGGTGAAAGCCGCGCTGCGGCCGATCGCCGGGCGCTGTCCTCGACAGATCGAAGCTGCGCAGCAGGTTGCCGTCGAGATCGAAAAGCAGCAGCTTGCCCGGATCGGTGAATGCCCGAGGTGCGGGGACATCGTCGGTCACCTCGGCGGCCACGGCCAGCCATGGAAAGTGCACGGCGACGCTGGTCGGCGAGAGATAGGGATCTCCCAGGGCGGTGTCGGCCAGTCGCACACGCTTCAGTAGCCTGGGCGCGCGCTCCGGCCGAGCCATGCTGAAGATGTCGATCGCATTCTCGAGGGTGGTGCCGACGGAGCCGTCCGCGTTGATCCGGGTTGCGTAGTTGCTGACGAACAGACGTCGGGTCCGAGGGTCATAGGCCCCGATCTCGGAGACGTTTTTGCGACATCCCTTGACGAGGATCGTCTGCGGGGCCGTGTCCGGCGGGACGGGCGGTAGCTGAACCTTGACCTCCGCCTCCTCGGTGTATCGACCCAAAGGCCGTAGCTCGAGATCGGCCGGACTCGCTGTCTGGGCTGCCATAACCATCAAGACCGCAGTCGTCGTAAGCAGAAATTTAGCCAGTACGCGCATCTTTTGCACCTCCATGAAATTAATGGCAACTAGTCGTTCGAAAAATTCGCCAGCGAACGGACGAATAAGCTAGCGGAGAGTCCGCGGATCGCCACAAATTTTACTCGAAAGCAGTCATTGCGTTCTATGGAGGTCGATCGACACATCTCGTCTAATTCATGTCGATGAACTTCCTATCGACACCCACTGGTGCCGTTAACCGAAAATTATGCGTGACGCGGCATCGAGCCGTCAAGCGGGTCTTTGTTACCAATTGGTAAGCTAACCGAGCGCGGTCGTTTGGCCAGCCGTCGCGCCGGTCGGCACCCGGCACGAATCCCCACGGTAGGGCCGAGCCGCGCCGCCGGTGGGACAGGGCGTGTCGCGCCCACACAGCCGGCCAGGAAGGCCGATCCCTAAATAAGCGATCGGTGGATCGGAATTGGAGTCCCGCGGACGTGAGTGTGATGAGCGACATCCCGTCACCTTGTATCGGTGTATGCCGTCTCGACGGCGACCGGCATCTATGCGAGGGATGTCTGCGCACGACGCAGGAAATCGCGCGCTGGCCCTATGCCGACACGCCTGAGCGGCTCGACATTCTGCAGTTGCTGCGCCAGCGGCGCCGCGCAGCGGGTCGCACCAGCGAGGCGGACAGTCGGCCACGGCGCCGCGCCAGAGTGAGCGCCGCCTGATCATGACGACTTTGGAATCGCTGCTCGACGCGAAGCCGGTACTGCTTGCCGATGGTGGCATGGGCACGGGCCTGTTCGCCCTCGGCCTCTCCACCGGGGACAGTCCGGAGCTGTGGAACGTCGACCACCCCGACCGCATCGCCACCGTGCATCGTGGCTTCGTCGACGCGGGTGCCGACATCATCCTCACTAACACCTTCGGGGGCAGCCGCCACCGGCTCAAGCTGCACCAGGCCCAGGAGCGGGTGGCCGAGCTCAACCGCGCCGCCGCCAGGGTCGCCCGCGAGGTGGCGGATGCGGCGGGTCGCCCGGTCGTGGTCGCGGGCTCGATGGGTCCGACCGGCGAGCTGATCGTGCCGCTGGGGCCGCTGACGATGGAGGATGCTGCCCAGGCCTTCGCCGAGCAGGCAGTGGCCCTGGCGGAAGGCGGCGTCGACGTGCTGTGGATCGAGACCATGTCCTCGGCCGAGGAGGTCGAGGCGGCGGTGCGCGGCGCCATGACGACCGACCTGCCGGTCGTGGTCACGCTCAGTTTCGACACCAACGGCCGCACGATGATGGGCATCACGCCCGAGGCGGCGGTGGCACTGTTCGACCGGCTGCCGCGCCGACCGACGGCGTTCGGCGCCAATTGCGGCACCGGCCCGGGACAGCTGCTGGCGTCCGTGCTGGGACTGGCGGATGCGGCCGGCCCGGGGCCGATTCTGGTCGCCAAGGGCAATTGCGGCATTCCCGAGTATAAGGACGGCCACATCTGCTACAGCGGCACACCGGAGATCATGGCCGCCTATGCCGGGCTCGCGCGCGACTGCGGGGCCAGGATCGTGGGCGGCTGCTGCGGGACCACCGCGGTGCACATCGCCGCGATGCGTCATGCGCTCGACGAAGGCGTCAGAGGAGCCACGCCCGACATCCCGACCATCGCGGCCGCACTTGGGCCCGTGGTCCTGCCGTCGGTGAGCGGAGCCAGCGATGCCGAGCGCGAGCGAAGCGAGCGTCGCCGTCGGCGTGGCTAGCCATGCCTCTGCGGCAATGCTGCTCTGCGGGGCATCGCTCACTGGCTGGATGTCATGAAGCTGCCCTAGGCTAGGGTCAGGTTGCGGCCCGAGGCATTTGCTTCACACGCGGACAAGCGCGGGGACCGTCATGACCAGAGTTGTCA
>JAPJRA010000459.1 GCA_030824835.1 Geminicoccaceae bacterium
GTCGGGCACACCGATGCCAGTGGTGATGCGCAGGCCAATCTGGAGCTTTCGGTTCGACGGGCCGAAGCGGTGCAAGCCGAGCTTGTCGCCGCCTTCGGGGTGGACCCGAGCCGGCTCGTGGCTACCGGGGTGGGGGAGGCCGAGCCGATCGCCTCCAACGAGACGGCAGAAGGCAGGCGCACCAATCGCCGGGTCGAGATCAGCGTCGAGCCACAGGCAGGCGGGGCGGGGCCGCCCTAGTTCGTGGCGCAGCCCGCAGTCGACGCTGTCGCCAGGTCGCAGGCGGCTGCGGCGAACAAGGCACCGAAGGCGGCATTGGCCGCCGGCGGATGGCGCACGGCACGGGCCGCAACCCAGTTGGGCGGGTCACGACCGACCACGATGAGCGCCACCATGCCGATCTCGTAGCCGGCCGGACATTTCACCCCGTAGACGCCGGGTTGGGTCAGCCGCACGCTCACCTCCTCGCCCATCCGACCACGCCACGGCATCGCACCATCCGGCAGCATGCCTGCCACCGACTTCACGCCGTGCATGCGGCTTTCGGGCCGGAACGTGACGGTGTCGCCGGGATCGACGAGCAGCAGGGGCGGCTCGAACAGAAATCGGCCGTGCTCGCCGTCCGTGACGAGCTTCACGACGTGATCGACCGCGCGGGCCGGACTCGCCGAGGCGAAGGCAACCCATGCGACGACCACAAACATTCCGGCCCGCATCGGCCAAGCCGGCGATCGATGATTCATAGCGCAACCAGTGCAACGACGAGACCGTCAAGCTAGGCGATGACAGCGCCCATTGCGAGCAGTCGGGACATTACTTGGTCACCAATGTGGATCACATGGCTGTGCGGCCCGGCCGCCCTCGCGTCGTTAACCCACGATTCACCCAACTCTGGCAACAGCAGTCGAGGCCGATGATCGGCCGCGCAACCGAGCAGAGGAAGGCGAGCATGGTCGCCAGCTTTCGACGACGCGGGGCCTTGTGGCGGCTGGCTGGCATCCTGTTCGCCCCACTCGCCTCGGGCGGCGGCAGGGCCTCCATCGCGGACGACGCCGTGTCGGCCGACCAGTTCGTCCGGGTGTTCGCGGCACAGATCCTGGAGGTCATCGGTGACCGGTCGCAGCCCCAGGCGGAGCGGATGCGCCGGGTGGAGGTGGTGGCAGCCGATCGGTTCGATCTGGATCGAATCGCAAGGATCGCGCTGGGCCGCTTTTGGAAGACCGCCCCCGACGGCGAACGGCAGGAATTCTCCGCGCTGTTCAAGGCCTACGTGATGACCAGCTACGGCCGGCGCTTCGATGAGTTCGCCCAGCGCCGGCTGCGCGTGGTCGCCGCGACGCCCGCCGGAGACGACATCATGGTGGAAAGCTACGTGGAGGGCGGCTCGACACCGATCCGCCTCGACTGGCGGCTGACGCCGACCGCCGACGGCTGGCGTATCCTCGATCTGATGGTGGAAGGTGTGAGCCTGGTGCTGACCTACCGCAACGAGTTCGCGGCGCTGATCGAGCGCGGTGGCGGGCAGCTGCAGGGGCTGATCGCGGAGCTGCGCGGTCGGGTCGCCGGCCACCAGGGCGCCACGGGCTGACGGTGCCCGCGGCGGTCAGTAGGGGCTGGCGACGTCGCCCAGTTCCACATAGACGCTCTTCAGCTGGGTATAGTGCTGGATCGCGGCGCTGCCGTTCTCGCGCCCGAGGCCGGACCGCTTGTAGCCGCCGAACGGCATCTCGATGGGCGTGATGTTGTAATTGTTGAGCCAGCACGTGCCGGCCTCGAGTCGGGCGATCACGCGGTGGCCGCGGGCGAGGTCGCGGGTGAACACCCCGGCCGCGAGGCCGAAATCGGTGCCGTTGGCGCGGGCGATCACCTCCTCCTCGGTCTCGAACGTCAGCACCGACATGACCGGGCCGAAGATCTCCTCGCGCACGATGCGCATGTCGTCGCTGCAGGCCGTGAACACGGCGGGCTGCACGAAGAAGCCGCCCTCGCAGCCGGGCACCGTAACCCGATCGCCGCCACAGAGCAGCCGGGCACCGGCCGCCCGCCCGTCGGCGACATAGCCAAGCACTCGCTCCATGTGCCGCTCGCTGATCAGCGCACCCACCTGCGTCGCCGGATCGAGCGGGTCGCCGACAACCATCCGCCCGGCGCGGGCGACCAGCCGCTCGATGAACCGGTCGTGCAGCGAGCGCTCGACGAAGACGCGAGTGCCGTTCGAGCAGACCTCGCCCTGCGTGTAGAAGTTGGCGAGCAGTGCCGCGCTGACCGCATTGTCGAGATCCGCATCGGCGCAGATGATCAGCGGCGACTTGCCGCCCAGCTCCATGGTCACGTGCTTGAGCGTCGCGGCGGCATCGGCCATGACCCGGCTGCCTGTCGCGACCGAGCCGGTCAGCGAGACCTTGGCGACGTCCGGATGCTGCACAAGCGGGCGTCCGGCACGGTGGTCGCCCTGCACGACGTTGAATACCCCTGCCGGCAGCCCGGCCTCGGTGAGGATCCGCGCCAGGGCCAGGGTGGTGACCGGCGTCAGCTCCGAGGGCTTGAACACCATGGTATTGCCGCAGGCCAGGGCCGGCGCGGCTTTCCAGCAGGCGATCTGCAGCGGGTAGTTCCAGGCGCCGATGCCGGCGCAGACGCCCAGGGCCTCGCGCCGGGTATAGAAGAACGCCTGCCCCCCGAGATCGACATGCTCACCGGCGATGCCCGCCGCCAAGCCGCCGAAATATTCGAGGCAGTCGGCCGCGCTGTCGATGTCGACTACGGTGGCCTCGGCGATGGGCTTGCCGGTATCGAGGACCTCCAGCCGGGCGAGCTCGGCTTTGCGGGCGCGGAGCAGGTCTGCGGCCTGGCGCAGGATGCGCCCGCGCGCCGTTCCCGTCAGGCCCGACCAGGCGGGGAACGCCGCCTTGGCGGCGCCGACGGCGCGATCGACATCGGTGGCGTCGGCAAGATCGACGGTGCACAGGAGCC
This sequence comes from Geminicoccaceae bacterium, assembly GCA_030824835.1. GTDB lineage: Bacteria > Pseudomonadota > Alphaproteobacteria > Geminicoccales > Geminicoccaceae > Benzoatithermus. The sequence continues at coordinate 2,974 of JAPJRA010000459.1, forward strand.
GGCCCGTGGCCGGGTTCAGGTTGTCGAAGCGCTCACCCGAATGGGCGCCCGCGGGCTGTCCATCGATGAACAGCGTCTGATGCTCGAGCTCCATGCGAGACCTCCCCGGCTGAAGGCGGAATCCATGCACTTTCTTGATTGATCGATCAATCAAGAAACCGCATGCTGGTCCGATCCAGCCAGGGACGACCGGATGCCCAAGGTCGGTATGCAGCCGATCCGCAAGCGACAGCTGATCGAGGCGACCATCGCCTCCATTCATGCGCACGGGCTGGCCGACACCACCGTGGTCACCATCGGGCGTCTGGCGGGCCTCTCGCCCGGCGTCATCCACCATTATTTCGGCGGCAAGGACGCCCTGCTGGCGGCCACCATGCGGGCCCTGCTGGTCGAGCTGCGCGCCTATGTCGTGGCGGCGCTGGCAGCGGCCGTGGGCCCGCGCGCGCGCATCGAGGCGATCATCGACGCCAGCTTCACGGAGCGGCAGTTCCAGCCACAGGTGATCGTGACCTGGCTCGCCTTCTGGGGCCAGGCACCGCATGACGAGACGCTGATGCGGCTGCAGCGGGTCTATGCCCGCCGTTTGCAGAGCAACCTGCGGCACGAGCTGCGCCTCCTGGTCGGTGACGGCCGCGCGGCGATGGTCACGCAGGGGCTGGCCGCCATGATCGACGGGCTGTGGCTGAGCTTCGCCCTCGGGCAGTCCGCCCGAGGTGCCGAGGCCGCCCGTGGCCTGGCGCGCGACTATCTCCACCGACAGCTCGAGAACTGATGCATGGCGGCGTGGCCCGAGTTCGATTTCGTCATCGTCGGCGCCGGCTCGGCCGGCTGCGTGCTGGCCAACCGGCTCAGCGCCGATCCCACGGTGCGTGTGCTGCTGCTCGAGGCGGGTCCCAGCGACCGCGGCTGGAAGGTCGCGATGCCGGCGGCGCTGACCTACAATCTGATGAACGACCGGCTGAACTGGTACTACTCGACCGAGCCCCAGCAGCACATGGACGGCCGCCGGCTCTACTGGCCGCGGGGCCGCGTTCTGGGCGGCTCGTCCTCGCTCAACGCCATGGTCTATATTCGCGGCCACGCGCTCGATTATGATCGCTGGACCGGGGAGGGAGCTGCCGGCTGGTCCTATGCGGACGTGCTGCCCTACTTCAGGCGCGCCGAGACCTATTCGGAGGGCGGCGACGACTATCGCGGCGCTTCCGGCCCGCTGCATGTGACCCGCGGCACCACCGAGAACCCGCTGTTCGACGCCTGGATCCAGGCCGGCGTGGAGGCCGG
>JAPJRA010000460.1 GCA_030824835.1 Geminicoccaceae bacterium
GTGAAGCCCTGCTCCGCCCGGTAGTGCAGCAGGTCCATCCGGGACTTGCCGTCGGCACGGGTGATGCTGGTCGCGCTCGATCCCTTCCAGTTCTGCGCGGCCGGGGTCGGCCACTGGTCCGGCAGCGCCCGGAAGATGCCCGGCACCAGCTCGTCGGCCTTCCGGGTGAGGTCGCTGTTCCCGGCCGGGTCGTCGCTCGCGGTCCCTGGATGCAGGCTCGTCAGTGCGGGCGAGGATGAAGATCCGCAGTCGCTGATGCGGCGCGCCAACCTCTGCCGCGCTGAACAGGCCTGCCGCAGGCGTGTAGCCCATGCTCCAAATCTCTCGGAGGACGGACTCGAGCCCGAGGGTGACGTGTCCGGCGACGTTTTCGAGGAAGACCCATTCGGGTCGGCATTCCCCGATGACGCGGGCCACGTCGGGCCAGAGGTGGCGGGGATCACCGGCGCCCTCACGCTTGCCGGCCGCGCTGAAGGGTTGGCAGGGATAGCCGGCGAGCACGATGTCGAAGGCGCCGCGGAAGGGGCGTGCATCGAAGCAGCGCAGGTCGGTCCAGACCGGCGCCGGGGCGAAATACCCGGCGCGCTGGGCGGCGATGAGGACGGCGCGGGGCCAGTCTTCCCATTCCACGGAGGCGCGGGTGTGATAGCCGGACTCGGCGAGCATGAGGCCCAGATCCAAGCCTCCGCCGCCTGCGCAGAGGGATAGTCCGTGCCGGGGACGTGACACCATGCCATTCACCGCACCCCTCGCGCCCGCAAGCGTTCGGCCGTGACCAGACCCCGGCTCAGCATTGCCACGCGCATGGTGTTGCTGATGGTGTTGGCGGGGAGGTACCGGTCCGAATTCACCAACTCGGCGTAGAAGGCCGCGAGTTCGTCGGTGCTGGGACGAGGGCCAGCGTCGCGCTTGCCCCTTCGTAAGGATCTCCGGCCGCCGGTATCTGCAGCTATCTGCGCATCGCGCCGGGCGGCGCGTTCCATGGCGCGATCGAGAGCCTTGGGTCCGTCGGGCGGGTCGGGATGATCGCGCCGCGTTGCAGTGGCGATCTCGATGATCCGGTCCTCGGTCAGCCCGAGGTCATCGATCCATCGGCGCACATGCAGACGGGCAGGCCAGCCCTGCCACCAGGCGGGAAGCGTGGCGTCGAGATCGAAGCCCAGCGCACCCAGAAGCTCGGCGAAGAATCGATCGAAATCGGCCCCGCGCGCCTGCGCGTCCTCCTCCTCCTTTACTGGTTCTCTTAAAGGTTCTCTTACAAGGTTAGTGTCCGAAATCCGGACACGGCTTTCGGTATTTTCCGGACACGGCTCGCGGTGAAAATCGGACACGGCTCCGACGCCGATCCCGTGTATGATTTCCGGACACGGATCAGCCGGATCTCCGCTGCGGGGGGAGGGATCATCATCACCGACGAAGGGCAAATCTGCGTGTCCGGATTCCGGACATGGCTCAGGATCACGAGGGGCGATGCCCTCCTCGAACCCCAGGATGTAGCGGGTCGGCATCTGCCGTTTGGTCACTGGATCGACCCGGGCCACCCGGCGCAGCAGTTGCGCGACCTCGAGCCGGTTCAAGTGGTCGTTCAGGGTGGACCGGCTGATCTCGCAATCCTCGGCCAGCCGGGCTTGCGAGGGGAAGCAGCCGTAGTCCGGATTGAACCGGTCGCACAGATGCCAGAGCACGATCTTGGTCGTGGGCTTCAGCCCGCGCTGCTGGATGGCCCAGTTGGTGGCGGCATGGCTCATGGCGCGACCCTCCGCGCCGGGAGCTGCACGCGGCTGGTGAAGCCGTGATCGGCCAGAGCGCCCAGCGCGTCGTCGACCGAGCGCACCAGCGCCCAGCCGAAGCCTTGGGCGCCGACCGTGTCGCGGAAGACTTCCTGCGATTTCCGCAACCGGCCGGTCGGGCTCTTGACCTCGAGGAACAGCACGCGGCCACCGGAGATGACGATCAGGTCGGCGAAGCCGGAATGGACACCCATGCCGACGAGGATCGCCTGACGCCTGGCGCCGCGCGGCCCGGCCTCGGTGACCTCGTTGGCGCAATGGTGGACGATGGCGTCGCGGGGCAGGGCGAAGCGCAGTGCCTGCACGATGGCGCGCTGGATGTCGGCCTCGGGGGTGCTGCGGCGGTTCATGCGGCACCGCCGGGCCGAAAGGTTGACGTGGTAGAGGCGTGCAGCGGACTGGAATCGCGCAGCCGCAAGAGATCGTGGGCTCGGGCGCGCTCGGCGTCGTCGTCGCTCTGATCGGCGACCACCAGGGCGGCAAGCGTCACCAGCGTGGTGGAGTGATCTGCAGCTTCGCTGAGAATGCTGCGCGCTTCCGTCAGCCGTGCCTGCCGCCACTGCGCGAAAGGAGCGCCCAAGTTTGGCTTTGCGGCGGGACAGTGAATGGTGCGGGAGGTGCAGGTCATTTCCGACCTCCGGCCATGCGGGCCCGCGGCATCTCCTGCGCCGCCAGCCAGTCCTGCACGGCCCGCCGCCGGTAGAGCACCGTGCGGCCTGCCCGCACGCAGGGCGGACCGAAACGCCGCGCCTCCCAGCGCCCCAGCGTGTCGACCGTCACGCTCAACGCATCGGCCAGTTCCTTCCGGGTGATCCAGCCCGAGAGCAGCGCAGTGCCGGCCGCCTCCGGTTCAGTCTGTGGTTGAATCATCTCTGCCTCCTGATCGCCGCCCCCGATGGGCGGTTGCCGTCAGGCAGCGAGAGCAGATCGGCAGGGGTGGCGGGGTGGCGCAGGGTGGCGGTCATTTGCCGGCATCAGCGCCACCCCGTGTTTCATGGGGTTTTCAGCATCGGCGCGCCGGTGCGACGCCGAGTCGCAGCGTTGCGCCACGCGCCGGCAAACGAGTTGATTTGTGTTTCTTGTTTGTTCTTGCTTTTCATCCGCCGGGCGAGTGGTTCGCAGCGCTGATGTGAGAGGGGAGCAGAGATGGCTGAGATCGTTTTGAACCGCGCCTGATCGCTTCCGACAGGCTGCCGCGGCGGATTTTCGACGCGGCTGACTCCCAATTTTCCGACTACCAGGCCCGGGGCTGCCTCTGACAGGAGCGCGGAGCGATGGCCTGTCTCGAAACACCACAGAAAGGAACTGAGGCATGGCATTGCCGCCTCGCGTCTATTTCACATTGCATGAAGCCGCCGCTCGCTGGGACTGCACCCTTGCCGACATCGCCGGCTGGGCCTCCGTCGAGAAGTTCGACATCGTCACGGCCATTGCGCCGGTGATGTCCGGAATGCAGATCGTCGACGGATACGTGGCCGTTCCCGTGACGGACATCCTGCAGATGTTCCGGCGCTGCGGCACCGGCCCGACGAGAAGTCATCTGCGGCGCGTGCGGCCGAAGAGCCAGGGCGAATGGATCATGATCGACGATCCGGCAGGCATCGAGGTCACGCTGGCGGACCTGCTGATCATGGCCGAGGACGCGCGCCGGTTCGAGACCGATTGCGATCTGCTGCGGCGTCCAGCCTCGCACATCGGGTCGAGCGCGCGCTACGACTGGGACGGGATGTATATCGCCCTGATGGTGCGGATCCATGATCAGGGCCTGCCCGCGACCCAGGCCGAATGGCTGGGCGAGGTGCAGGAGTGGTTCGTCGCCACCAGCGAGAGCGGCGAGGTGCCGGATGAACGAACCATCCGCCGCCGGCTCACCCCGATCTGGAAGGCGCTGCGGGATCCTGCTGATCGCCGGCATGCATAATGCCGGTCAGGCCGACTTCCGCGCCTCATCGGCATCATGCACCAGTTTCGGCCGGGGTCGGAAGGCGCTGGCTACGGCATCGACGCCCGCGCGCAGCGGCGAGTCCATCAGATGCGCATAGCGCTGCGTCGTCTGCATCTGGCTGTGGCCGAGCAGCTTGCCGATCATCTCCAGCGAGGCACCGCCGCTGACGAGGAGCGAGGCAAAGGTGTGCCGCAGGTCGTGGATCCTTACGTCGGGGATGCCAACCGTCTTCTGGATCGCCGTCCAGAAACAGCGGATTTCCTTCACGGGTTGGCCGGGCACGTCGCCGGGGAACAGCAGCGCGCAGCCGCGCGGCACCAGCAGCTGGCGCTGGCGCACGATGGCTGCCGCCTCGTCCGAGATCGGCAGGCGGTGGATCTTGCGCTGCTTGGTCATGCTGGCGGGCTTCGTCCAGCTCAGATGCTCGAGATTGAAGTGTTCGAACCGGGCCTGCCGGACCTCGCCCACCCGCGCGCCGGTCAGCATGCAGAGCCGGATGATGTCGGCCG